>JAGRJL010000145.1 GCA_020442775.1 Lysobacterales bacterium
GCAATTTTCGATCGGCGTTGACAGCTCGCGTTCAAAGCGAGTGCCTTGCGGCGTAGACGGGAGTCGAACCCGTGTCAGGCTGATTAAAAGTCAGCTGCTCTACCTCTGAGCTACTACTTGGTGGACCCAGGAGGGATCGAACCTCCGCTGCCCCCGACGGGCTGGGCCAGGCCATCCAACAACTGCGCGCTGCCGAGGTACGCATGACGGCATGGCCGCCAGGCGCCAGGCGGGAATCCAGATCCCGCTATCGCTTCCGCACCGCACCTGCTGATGGATCGGTGGATCCGAGCGGGTCCAACGGCTGTCGGGCCCGCTCGGAAAGTCGCTTGAATCAAATCCAGCTATACGATCCGTGATCTGCTCACGCCTGCTGCATGGCAAACGCAATGCAGGTCGTAATTCGCCTTATTCGATTCGAAAATCAATTCATTTAAAACTTGATCCAGACATTACTTCCCCCTCCCGAATAACCGAGCTAAAAAATATCAATGAAAATCGGCCCAACAAGCACCCACATGGACTGCCGTGGATACTTGCCGCCAGGAGAAAAACAAAAAGCCCCCGGCAGTTTCCCGCCGAGGGCCTGGTAGAGCGCTCGGGGGCCTGATCGTTCAGGCCCCGATGGAATCAGGGCCTAGTGCCGATCGCGATTTCCTTTGCCATCAACGGATTGCAGCCGCAAACTGGCCATGCCAGTACACAGTTCAATCGCATGTGGCGATGGGATAAGGGCGAACAACATCTGGCAAACCTCCTTGAAGAGCCCGATCAACGCGGGCCTGATTCGTGTTAGGTCGCTATTATTGTTAACTGGAATTTAATGTCAAGCGGTTTTTTTAATTGAAGATTAAAAGAGCGAGTTCCAGTAGCCAGTTCCAGTGGCCAGTGGGTATCGGATTGGTGATTCGTCCATTCGAAAACCGGCTCCTCCCGGCCACCTCAACTTCGCTCTTGCTCTTGCTGTTGCTCTTCTGGCTACTGGAACTGGCGACTGGAACTAAGCTCTTGGCTACTGGAACCGAGCTCTTCTACTTTCCCGAAGCCGCTGCGCGTTACCCACCCCCGAGACCGAGTGAGACTCATCGCTTGAGCGCAAGGAAGCAGTTCCAGTAGCCAGTTCCAGTGGCCAGTGGGTATCGGATTGGTGATTGGTCCAGTCGAAGACCGGGTCTTCCCGTCACCTCAACATCGCTCTCGCTCTCGCCTTTGCTCCTGCTCTCGCTCTCCTGGCTACTGGAACTAGGCTCTTGGCTACTGGAACCGAGCTCTTCTACTTTCCCGAAGCCGCTGCGCGTTACCCACCACCGAGACCGAGTAGAGACTCATCGCTTGAGCGCAAGGAAGCAGTTCCAGTGGCCAGTGGGTATCGGATTGGTGATTGGTCCAGCCGAAAACCGGGTCTTCCCGTCACCACGACATCACTGTCGCCTTTGCTCTCGCTCTCCTGGCTACTGGAACTGGCTACTGGAACTAGGCTCTTCTACTTTCCGCGCAGCCGCAGCGCGTTGCCGACCACCGAAACCGAGGACAGGCTCATCGCCAGCGCGGCCAGCATTGGGCTGAGCAGCACCCCGAACAGCGGGTACAGCAGTCCCGCGGCAATCGGCACGCCGAGCGAGTTGTAGGCGAAGGCGAAGCCCAAGTTCTGGCGCATGTTGCGCACGGTGGATTCGGAGATCTCTCGGGCGCGGACGATGCCGCGCAGATCGCCCTTGACCAGGGTGACCTGGGCGCTGGACATCGCCACATCGGTGCCGGTGCCCATCGCGATACCAACGTCGGCTGCCGCCAGCGCAGGCGCATCGTTGATTCCGTCACCGGCCATCGCCACCCGGTGTCCCTCGGCCTGCAGCCGCTGCACCAGCGCGGCCTTGTCCTGCGGCCGCACCTCGCCGTGCACTTCGTCGATGCCCAGCTCCCTGGCCACAGCGGCCGCCGTGGTGCGGCCATCACCGGTGGCCATCACCACCCGCCATCCGGCCGCATGCAGCGCGGCGATGGCTTCGGGCGTACTTTGCTTGATCGGATCGGCGACGGCGACCAGGCCGGCCAAGGCGCCATCCACGGCCAGAAACATGACGCTGGCTCCCGCCTCACGCAGGCGCTCGGCTTCCGCGTGCAGCGGCTGGGTGTCGACCTCCAGCTGTTCCATCAGCGCGGTATTGCCCAACGCCAGCGCCTGGTCATCCACCGTGCCTCGCACGCCGATGCCGGTGACCGAATCGAAGTCCTTGGCTGATGCCAAGGCCAGTTCGCGGCGCTTGGCCTCGCTGACAATGGCCTCGGCCAGCGGATGTTCACTGCCCTGGTCCAGACTGGCGGCCAAGCGCAGGATCTCGTCTTCCTCCCAACGCTCGCCGGCAATGGCGCGGCGAAAGGCCGGCTTCCCCTCGGTCAGAGTCCCGGTCTTGTCAACGATGACCGTATCCACCGTGCGTAGCCGCTCGATCGCCTCGGCATCGCGAAACAGCACCCCGCCCTGCGCCGCGCGGCCGGTGGCGACCATGATCGACATCGGCGTGGCCAGCCCCAGCGCACAGGGGCAGGCGATAATCAGCACCGCAACCGCATTGACGATCGCGTAGGTCCAGCGGGGTTCCGGTCCGAACAGACCCCAGCCGAGGAAGGTGGCGACGGCGATGCCCAGCACGATCAGCACAAACCAGAAGCTGACCTGATCGGCCAGGCGCTGCATCGGCGCCCGGGAGCGCTGTGCCTGCGCCACCAGCTGGACAATCTGCGCCAGCATGGTGTCCGAGCCGATCTTCTGCGCCTCCATCAGCAGCGCACCGGTGCCGTTGATGGTGGCGCCAATGATCTGGCTGCCGACGCGCTTTTCCACCGGAATCGGCTCGCCGGTAAGCATCGATTCGTCCACCGTCGAATGGCCGTCGACGACCACGCCGTCGACCGGCACCTTCTCGCCCGGACGCACTCGCAGGCGGTCGCCCAGATGAACGTGGGTCAGCGGGATATCTTCCTCGCTGCCGTCACTGGACACGCGCCGGGCGGTCTTTGGCGCCAGCCCCAACAGCGCCTTGAGCGCCGCAGAGGTACTGGAGCGCGCCTTCAGCTCCAGCAGCTGACCGAGCAGGGTCAGCGAAACGATGATCGCCGCCGCCTCGTAATAGACCCCGACCCGGCCATGCTCGATCAGCTCGACGGGAAAGACTTCAGGCACTACGGTGGCGACCAGGCTGTAGCCGAAGGCGGTGCCCACGCCGGTGCCGATCAAGGTCCACATGTTGGGGCTGCGGTTGGCAATCGATTCCGCCCAGCGCGCAAAGAAGGGAAAGCCGGCCCACAGCACCACCGGCGCCGCCAGAGCCAGCTCCAGCCAGGTCCGGAAGGTAGCTGACAGGCCGGGCAGCCGATGCCCGGCCATGGCGATCACCAGCACTACCAGCGACAACGGCAGGGTCCACCAGAAACGGCGTCGGAAATCGGTGAGCTCCGGGTTCTCCGCCTCCTCCAGGCTGGGCATCATCGGCTCCAGCGCCATCCCGCACAGCGGGCAACTGCCGGGCTCATCGCGAACGATTTCCGGATGCATTGGGCAGGTGTACTGGGTGCCGGGGACCGCCGCCGGCTGTTCCTCCGAGGGTTTGAGATAGCGTTGCGGATCGGCGACAAACTTGTGGCGGCAGTGCGCCGAGCAGAACCGATATTCCTGGCCGTCGTGTTTGGCCCGATGCTCTGCGTCTGGTGCGACCGTCATCCCGCAGACCGGATCAGTCAGGGTCGCCGAATCGCCGTTCGACGGCGCTTGCGGCTGATGCTGACACTGCTGGTGATCGTGATCAGCGTGCTGATGATGTCCGTGATGATGGTCATGGCTGGCCTCGCCTTGCTCGGAGCCGGTGGGCTTTTCGACCGGGCAATGGTCCTGGTCTTTCGATCCTTGACCGCAACAGCTGTGCTTGTCCTGGTGATGAGAGTGATTCATGACGCAGATTCCTGGGAAAGGGCATTGAGGATCGGGCAGGCCTCGGCGCGACCGTGTCCGGGACAGGCCGCAGTGAGTGCCTTCAGTCCGGATCGAATCCGCTCCAGCTCGTCGATGCGATGCTGGATATCGGCCAGCTTGAGCTCGGCAGTCTGCTTGACCTTGGCGACATCACGCTCGTCGCTCAGGGTCAGCAGCGAAGCAATCTCCTCCAGCGTGAAGCCCAGCGCCTTGGCTCGACGGATAAAGCGCAGACGCTTGAGCTCGCTGGCGCCATAACGCCGGTAGCCCGAGGCCAGCCGCCCTGCCGGCGCGAGCAGCCCGCTGCGTTCGTAATAACGCACCGTGTCGATAGCCACCGCCGCCTGTTTGGCGAGTTGGCCGATGCTGAGACTGTCCATCGAAAACTCCTGGTTGCGATCCGTTGTCGCACAGTCTGCAGTCTGGACCCAGGTCCAGAGTCAAGCCCCGGGGCGCAGGATTCAATCTGAGCGACCGAGACCAATTTCCGCCGGTTCGTCGCGAACCAGCCAGCGCCCCAAAAACACACGCTCAAAACTGAACACCACGGCAATGCCGATGATCGCGCAAGCCACGATGGTCGGATCCGACTGCAGCTTGATGATAGTGAAAGCGCTCAGGACAACAGCGTCCAGGAGTAGTGCGGTCAATAGCAGGGTTGCGGATGCTCCAATCTCTTTGCGCCGATACCGCCAGACCCCGAATTGAATCAGCATGTCCATGATCAGATAGAAGTAGACCCCAAGCGAGGCGATTCGACTCAAGTCGAACAAGACCGCCAACAGCGATGCGATGACCACGGTGTACACCAGGGTATGACGCTGGATTGAACCGGACATGCCGAAGTGACTGTGCGGGATCAATTCCATCGTGGTGAGCATGGCCAGCATGCGTGAAACGGCGAATACGCTGGCCAGTACGGCGGAAGCGGTAGCGATCACCGCCAGCACCACGGTGAGCAGGAATCCGAGTCGGCCCAGCGCCGGCTCTGCCGCCTCAGCCAGTGAATAGTCGCGGGCAGCAATAATCTGGTCGATGCTCAGGCTGGAACCCACGCCGAACGCGACCAAGAGGTAGAGCGCGACGCAGATCGCAATGGAGATCAGGATCGCGCGGCCGACGTTGCGTTTGGGATGAGTGATCTCGGCCCCGCTGTTGGTGATTGTAGTGAACCCCTTGTAGGCGAGGATGGCCAGCGCGACAGACCCGATGAACCCAGTCAGGTGGGAATCATCAGCGCTCGCACTCATGCTGCTGAAGTCGATACCGCTGGACCAGACCGCGGCAACTCCAAACGCAGCAATTCCGCCGATCTTCAATGCGGCCATGACCAGGGAGAACTGGCCGATTGAGCGGTTGCCGGCGATGTTGACCAGAAAAGCAAATCCGATCACGGCTACGGCCAGGGTCGGCACCAGCGGCCCGCCGTCTATCTCAAATGGCCGCAGTAGGTAGGTTGCGAAGGTTCTGGCGACCAGACTCTCGGCGATGACCATGCTTAGCGCCATCAGCAAGGCGGCGCCCGCCGCCAAACCGCCGCCGCCGTAGCATTTGGTCAGGATCATGGCGATGCCGCCGGAGGATGGCCAGGCATTGGACATCTTGACGTAGGCATGCGCGCAGATCGCGGTGACCGCTGCTCCAGCGATGAATGTCCACGGAAACATCGGGCCCGCGAGTTCGGCAATCTGCCCGGTCAAGGCGAAGATACCGGCGCCGATCATCACCCCGGTACCCATCGCCACCGCGCCACCAAGCGAGATCGAGTTGGACTTGTATTCAAGTTGCTCGGCGGCCTTCTCCATGACTCACCTCATGGGTTTAGTGCCGGTAGGTCCAAACACCGACTGGTCATTTTTGTACCCGCGACGACCAGTGCAGGTGGACGATCTTCCAGCCCTGCGCGGTGTTGCGCAGCACCGCGGTTTCGGTCGATGAAATCATGAGCAGCTTACCGTCGCGACTGGCGTGGATTTCGCTCTCGCTGCCGACCCAGACCAGATCGCCAGAGGCTTGCGCGACGCGCCGCCTCAGCGTGATCTGGGCGGCCTTGAGAAATTCGGCGTCGTGCTTGGCGTGGCCGCCCAGGTACTCATCGCGCGTGCGCTCTGCGCCACCGCTTTCCAGGATCAGAACGTGCGGATCGAGCTCGGCACTGGCCGCATCCAGATCGCCAGCACTCAAGCTGGCGGAGAACCGTTCCAAAGCCTCGACAGCGTCGACAGCCCCCGGGGCGATGCTTTGCACGGCGCCAGCGGTTTCACGCCCAGGTTGGACTTCCGTGGATTGGTGTTGCTCATTGCCGTGGGCAAAGACGGTCGAAGTGCCTAGCGCCAGCAATAGTGCGTATCCGGAACTGCGAAGCTTCATCTTTATCTCCTGAAGGTGGTGGTGACGCGGACGCCCTACGGATGGCATGTCAGTGCCGGTGGTCGTCGTCGTGATGGTTGTCTTGCTCCGGGACCGCCATCGGATCGTCAATCGGCTCGAAGGATGAACGCGCCGCATCCGAGCCGTGGTCATCGGCGTGCGGATCACCGCCGCCGACATCCGTTTCACCGCCGCCGTGGCTGTGCCCTGGACTGGCGGCGACCTGTCGCCGGTAGTCGGTCGCGTTCATGCCGGGAAACTGCTGCATGAACGCCACCATGCCCCACAGGTAATAGTCGTCCATGCTCTTGCCCCAGGCCGGCATTCCCGAGGCCTTGATGCCGTGCTTGAGTACCCAGAACGCTTCGCGGGGGTCGATCTCACCGAGCGCACCCCACCGTGGCGGCTGCGGATACAGGCCAAAGCTGAGTTCGGTCTCCTGCGCGCCGGGACTGAGATGGCAGGTCACGCACATCGCGTCGTAATTACCCGCGCCGCTACGAATCAGCGCGGCATCGGACAGATCCGGCATGTCCAGATCCGTGGCGCGAGAGGCAATCGAGCGCTGTCTGGCCACCTCCAGCACCCGCGAGGTGATCGCCCAGTGCGGATCGTCGGCGGCGACGTTGTAGACGCCGCTCCAGATCACCGCAGCGGCAACGGTCAACCCCAGCACAAGCAGGATGGTTAACGTTTTCAGCAGCTTCATGGTGCGCGCCTCAGCCGTGTGTGTTTGAGGAATGTTGGACCGGTGAGATTGGCCGGCGATCCCAACGATGGTCCGCGGCGTGTGGGGCGGCGAGAACCAGGACCTGCCGAACCGCGATGCTCGGGGAGTTTGGCCTCGACGCCGGACTGCTCCACACCCATCATGATCGAGACTTCGTGTCCCATCGCCTTCATGGTATGATGCGACATGAGGCAGTGGAAAGCTCAATGGTCAGGCACGGGCGTGAGTTCGAGCTCGCAGGTCTGGCTGGCACTGACGATTTTCCTGGTCCGGGAGCGCTCCGGAGCCTCGGCCCATCGGCCAGCGTCCCGACCCGTCCCCAGAAACTGCACGCCGCGCGCGGGGTCGGAGTGATTCCGCCGCGGTCCCATCGTGTCGCTTCTGAGCCTTGGGGTTCGGGAGAAACGACCGTCTTCGTGGAGGGGGATTCCCTCTACGACGCGATGCACGCCGATCTCGCCCAAACTTCTGCGGACATTCGTCTGGAGTGCTATATCGTTGCCGACGATGAGGTCGGCGGCCCGGTGCTCGCTGCCTTGGCCAATGCCGCCCGCGCCGGCAAGCGTGTTCAGGTCCGGATAGATCCCGTAGGTTCTTGGCGGTTGATTCCTCCCGGCCGGGTCCAGGGGCTGCTGGCCTCCGGTGTACGATGGCAGTGGAGCCGGCCGTGGTCATGGCGCCAACCGTGGCAATTCCACGTCCGAAATCATCGCAAGCTTCTGGTCATCGACGCAGATATCGCCTACTTGGGTGGGTTCAACCTCGACCGGCGCAATTCTCGGCGCGCCGTCGGCGACGCTCGCTGGCGCGACACGCATGTCCGTCTGACCGGCCCCCGGGTAGCCGATGCGATCAGGCTGTTCGATGACTACCCTGGGGCGCCTCGCAGTTCGCTCCCCACGGCGCGATCGCCCTTGACCCTGCTGTCGAACCGCTCCCGTCGCTGCCGCCATCGTCTGCGCTGCGCCTTCAATGAGGCCTTCGACCGTGCCCGCGAGCGACTTTGGTTGACTACGCCGTACTTTGTGCCGGACCGTCGCAGTCAGCGGGCCCTATGTGGTGCCGCACGCCGCGGCGTGGACGTCCGTCTCCTGGTGCCGGGGAAGAGCGATGTTGCGCTGGCGCAGTGGGCCGCGCACGCGGCGTATGCCCGTATGCTCGAGGCCGGCGTCCGCATCTGGGAGTACCAACCCCGGGTGCTGCACGCGAAGACCGCCTTGGTGGATCGGGGATGGGCAACAGTCGGCACGGCCAACTTCGACTACCGCAGTTTCTTCGTCAATGACGAGATCAACCTGCTCGGGCACGCACCGGCGCTGAATGCGACGCTGGCGGAGCATTTCATTGAGGACTTGGCTGAGTCTGGTGAGGTGGTGAAAGCGGCCTGGACACGGCGGTCGTGGTACGCGCCCGGCCTGGAGTTGATCGGTTGGTGGGCACGGCGCTGGCTTTAGCTGGCCTGCTAGAGACCATCCGACCGACCGATCGCGATCACCAGCTTCAGCGTCAGCAGCACCGCGGCAACGAACGCAGCGATCGCGGCCACCGGCAGACCCATCAGTCGCGGGCCCACACTGTGCAGCATCATTACCGCGCCGCCGAGGTACAGGCCCATCGCCAGCAGCGCCAGCACCAGTCGATTGCCGATGCGCTCCAGATGCGACTCGAGCCGCTCCAGCCCGCGAAGATGCACCGAAACCTGCGGCCGTCCATCGTCTGCGCTGGCCTGCGCCAGCCATTGCGCGACCAGGCCCGGTACGCTGCGCACCGAGCGAACCACCTGCTCGCCCATCGGCCGTTCGGCGAGACCGCTTGCCGAAGGCGCAGACAATGCGGCCCGCAGGGTGTCCCGACGCTGCAGCAATTCGTGGACGAGATCGAATTGCGAATTCAGCGCCCGCAGCGTGCTCTCCAGCAGAAACAGCGTCCGCAGCAGGACCAGCAGATGACGCGGTATGCGCAGGTGGTCGCCACCACCCAGGCGGGCGATGCGCCACATCGCCTCGGCGATCGACCATTCCTGCAGCGGCAGTCCCTGCAGTTCGGCCAGCACCTCGTCGATGCCGCGGCGAAGTGTGCGACGATCGAACACCCCTGCGACGAAGCCCATTTCGACCGCGGCGGCGAGCGCGGCTTCCGGGTCGCGGAACACGACCGCCTCAAGCATTCGGGCGAGTGCCTGACGCGACTGCAAGTCCAACGTTCCAATCAGGCCGAAATCATGCAGGCAGAGACGACCATCATCGCGCGCGAACAGGTTGCCCGGGTGCGGATCGGCGTGGAAGGCACCGACCACGAACAGCTGATGCAGGTAGGCGTCCAGCAGTGCCCTGGCCAACGCCTCCCCCTCGGACGTACCGTAACACGACGCGATCGGACGACCGGGGGCAAACTCCTGCACCAGCACCTCGGTGCTCACCATCGGTTCGATTACTGCCGGCACGTACAAAGTCGGCTGCTCCCGCAATGCGGCGGCGACCCGACGCACGTTGCGCGCCTCGTGGCGCAGGTCCATTTCGCCGTGCAGTTGCGCGGCGAGTTCGGCGATCAGCTCCAGCGGTCGCTGTCGGCGCAGACCGGGCCAGAACAGTGAGGCGAATCGAACCAGGAGCCGAAGCAGTCGCAGGTCGTGTGCCGCCTGCTGCGCGATACCGGGTCGGCGCACCTTGACCACCACCCGCCGGCCGTCAGGCAACGTGGCCCGGTGGATCTGCGCGATCGACGCCGCCGCCATTGGCTTGATTTCGAAGTCCCGGAACAGCTGCTCGACAGGCTGCCCGAACGCGGCTTCGACGGCCGTCCTCGCGCGTTCTCCGGAAAACGGCGCGACGCGACTTTGCAGCTCCGCCAATGCCTCGCGATAGGGCGCCGGCAGCAGGTCCATGCGCAGGCTCAGCCCCTGCGCGAGCTTGATGAAGGTGGTGCCCAGGTGCTCGATGGATTGGCGCAATCGTGGCGGCAGCTTTTCCGGCGCGCGGCGGTGCCACCACCACCAGGCGGTAGTGAAACCCAGGGCCGCGAAGATGATCTGCAGGCTACGGGGCCAACGCACCGATCGATCCCCGCTCAGCCGAGACTAAGCTGCTTGCCATCTCGTACTCCCCCTCTACCGTCAGTACCCATGCCCGGATCACCGAGAGCGACGCCTGCACCAGTCGATTCACTTTGCCCTGCTCAGGCGACCGGTGCCTCGAACAACACGCGCGGATCGCCGCGTCCTGCCACTGCATCGAGTTCCGCCGCGCTGAGCCACGCTTCACAATCGCCGCCGAGCATGTCGGCGGCAGCCTGCACGGCGTGCGCCCAGGTGCAGCGGTTCGCAAACAGCAGTCCTTCGACGCTGAGTGTACCGCCGCGATTGATGTAGCCGAGCGCGCAGGTGTGGGTAGTTCCGGTGTCGATGCTGCGCAGGACACCGAGCAGCGGCTCGGGCCGGGTGTGCGTCAGCAACAAGCGCGGGACGCTTGGCGGAAATACCGCCTCGATCGCTTCATTGGTCCATACCGCTGCCGCTTCGCGCGCATCGCGCGGCGTGCGCAGTCGTGCGGGTTCGCCGAGGTAGATCAGGGCGACGCGCTGGCCGCGTGCCTGCAGACGCAAGCGGGCCGACTCGGCCTGCTCCAGCTGATAGGCCCCGACCGCGATCAGCAGCAGGTCGCTGGCCTTGGGGTCGCCGTGCAACACCACAGCGCCATCGCGGGCCAGGTCCTCGGCCTGCTCGGGCGACATCCGGCTACGCACCGCGCGCTTGGGCACCACCAGGGCGACGATCCGTCCATGACTGGACCAGGTGGTGCGCAGCATTGCCAGCGCACTGTTGGCGTCGGCGGCGAAGCGCACCACGCTGGTATCGGCCATCTCGCCGAGCAGGGCTTCGACCAGGCTCGGGTCCTGATGCGACTGCTCGTTCTTGGCGTTCTCCCAGGTGTGTGAGGTCAGCAGCAGGGGAACGGAAATCCAGCCCGGTGGGCGGCCAGCCTCAGCCAGGTGGCGGGCGAAGATGATCTCCTGCCGCAGTGCGCCGAGCATTTTCATGCCGAAGGCTTCGTAGGTGACCGCCAGGTTGATGCCGCCCTTGTTGCCGAGGGCGGCGCAGATCACCGCCTCTTCATTCAAGGCCGTGATCACGGCGCCATTCAAGGATTCGGCCACGCCAGCTTCAGGCAACACAACGCGGTGTTTAAGCGTATCGAGGGTGCGGTCGAGGCGATTGCTGCGCAACTCGTCGGGATTACCCACCCGAGGCCGAAGCTGCGGGTTTTCGTCGACAACACGCACGACGTACTCATCCAGCGCGGCCATCGGCGACACCTCGCTGCCGACCGGGCGCCACCCAGGCTCGCCCAGCCGCGGTGCAGCTACGTCGCGGCAGGCGAAGGCATGATCACGTTCCAGCGGACGCTGCTGGGCGGCGTGCGTGTGCAGCGTCGACACAGCGGTGCGCAATTCGTCCTCCGCCACCCAGAGTGCGCGCGCCGCCGCGTTGAAGCTGTCCCGCGCATCGGCATCGCGCGACGGATTGCCCTGCAGCGGGAGGTTGTGGGCGCGGTTCGATCCCGCCCCCGGAAAACCGAACCCTTTCGGTGCCTCGGCGATCGCATAGCCCAGGCGAGCGGGCGCCGCTTCGGCCGCGCTGAGGCGCGACTCCATTTCCAGAATGCCCCAGGCCATGCTCGCCGGATCTCGCCCATCGAGCCCGATCGGCTCGAAGCCATTCAGACGCAGGTGACGGTGTAGCCAGCGCTCGCCGCCCTGCTGCGCGATGCTGCTGCGTTGCTCGATGCGACGGCCATTGAGGATCATGATCGGCGCGACGAGGCCGGAGTCGGCCGCACGCCACCAGCGCGGCGCCCAATCGCTGCCGCGTTGCTCTTCGAACGCGCCGTCGCTGAGAAAGGCAACCAAGCGTTCGCCTTTCAGAGGCATGTGCGGCCAAAGCAGTTCAGCGAAGCCCAGATAGCCGCCTTCGGACACACCGCCTGCCGTGTGCGCGTTGACGTGCGATCCCAACGGCGACGCTGGGCGGCCATCCGGATCGATGGCATAGCTGTAGAAATCGCTCACGAAGCGGGACAGGCCGTCGTCATCAAGCTCGTAGCGCTCGGCGTGTGCGGGATGGGTGTTACCTACCCACAGGTTCACCGCATCGATCGCCGCCACGCAGTGACCCTGACCCATGATCCATCCCCGCGTGTCGCCGCTCAGCGCATTGGCCAGCAAGTAGCCGACGTAGGCGGGGACCATGTTCAGCGAGCCGCCGGTGTGTCCTTCTGGTATCGGCTTGAAGGCTTCGGCCGGCAAGGGCGTGCCATCGCGTCGGACGCGACGTGCGTAGGTCATGTGCGCGACCAGCCACAGCCCGGCACTGGCAAGCCGATCTGCCGCAATCAGCCGCTCCAGCCAGAGCGTTCGTTCCTCTGGCGCGCTCAAGGCTTCAAGCAGGACGCCGATACGCTGCTGGGTCAGCGGGTCGTGCGCGATGACGCCGTAGCCGGCTGCCCAGCGCGCGAACAACGGATCGGCCGCGCGTAGCGCCGCAGCCGCCTGCTCGATGGTCGAGCGGTCGTGCTCTGGCAGTTCCTGGCACAGGCGGCAGCCGAGCTTGTCGTTGCGCTCCCGCAAAGACATCGTGCTCATGGCTGACTCCCCAATGCTGTCTTTCGAGTACCCCGATGGTCGGTCGACGCGTGCTGCCCGACAAGCAGGTCGCGAAGTGCCGGCGCCAGCCATGGCGCAAGCGCGATGGCATTGCTCGGATGTGGAATCGTGTCGCAGCTCAACACGCGCTCGGCGCCCGCCCGCTCGATGCGCTGCAGGGCATCGCCGGCAAACACCGCGTGAATCACGATCACAGTCGGCGCTGTCAGCCCTTGCGCGGCGAGTTGGCGGATGGCTTCGGCCAGGGTCTCGCCGGAGGCGGCGATGTCGTCAACGATCACCGGACGTCGCCCGGCAGCGCCCGAGGGATCGGGCAAGCTGATGTGCACCTCGCGATCGCCCAGGCGCTGTTTGTTCAACACCTGATGCGGCACGCCAGCGCGCTCGGCGATTTCGGCCACCCACTGCGCGCTCTCGCTGTCAGGGCCGATCAGCAAGGCGTCCGGGCACTCGCGAGACAGCCATTCGGCAATGGCCGGTGCCGCCGGCACATTGACCGCGGGGATGTCGAACAGCACATCGAGGCTGGGATTGCGATGCAGGTGGGGGTCCACCGTGAGCAGCCAATCGAAGCTCTCCTGCAGAAACCGCGCAAACAGCGGTGCGCTGACCGCTTCGCCCGGATGGAAACGCCGATCCTGCCGCATGTAGGCAAGATAGGGCGCGATCAGGCCGACCGAGCGCGCGCCCAGTTCCCGCGCTGTCGCCGCGGTAAAGCGCAATGCCAACGCCTGCACATCGGGATCACGCAGACTGCTGAGCAGGGCAACGTCTTTGCCTTGCACGCCTTCATCGACGGTGATCAGCGATTCGCCGTCGGGAAAGCGCCGCCAGCATAGTGCGCCGAGAGAAATGCCGGTTTCCTGGCTCAGCGAGTTCGCCATTGCGACGGAGTCTGGAAAGGGAAGCAATATGTTATTCATGCGATGGGCTCCTGCAGTGCCACGATCCTCGCCTGCGCGGCGATATAGTCAAGCGCGTAGTTAAGTTCACCCTGACTCGCCGCGTACACGGTGAACAGCGGCTGGCCGCGCTGAACTGCATCGCCGATGCGACTCCAACAATCGACACCGGCGCCGACGGAAAGCGGCGCGCCCGCCAGTTTGGCGACCCGCGCCAAGCGGCGGTTGTCGATCTCGGCCACCGTGCCGTCGCGATCGGCGACCACCGCATGTCGAAACGACGCCAGTTGCGGCTCGCGAAAACCACCCTGTGCGGCACAGATCGCCATGAACTTGGCCAGGGCTGCGCCGGACGCGAGGGTCTGCTGTGCGCGTAGCCGCCCTTCGCTGCCGACCATGTCGAGCAGGGCACCGGCGATGTCGAGTGCCCGCTCACGCAGATCAGCCGGCGCCTCGGGGTCGTTGCGCAGCACCTGCAATACGTCGCGCGCTTC
>JAGRJL010000146.1 GCA_020442775.1 Lysobacterales bacterium
GCTATCGGGCTAAGCTGTAGCTCGCGCGTGTTGTGTTTAGGGAAAAGGTGCGCAAATGACGGCAATCCAGGGAAGACTGGGCATCGCGGTGCTGTCGCTGATTTGCGGCACGCTGGCCATTGCTCAAGATGAGAAGGACCCCACCATTGTCGGCTCGCTGCAGCAAGTCGAGGGTGTGGTTTTGATCAAGGAGGGCGACACCTCGATCCCGGCATCCGAGGGTCAACTGCTGCGAAATGCGCAGGAAGTGTTGGTCACCGAAGGTGCGAAAGCGCTGATAGTTTTCAATGATGGCTGTGACATGGTCCTGGACGCTGAAGAACTCTACAGCGTGCCCAGCACGTCGCCGTGCGCAAGCCTCTGGTGGGCAGCTCCTGCGGCTGCGGGCGTTGGCTGCGCAGGCGCTCACGCCAGCAACTCCGGGAATGCGAGAACGCTGGCGGCTGTTGGTTTGGCTGTCGGAGCAGGTCTGCTCGGCACCAGTCAGGGGCGTGAAACGGACTTTCCTGAATACGCCGCTGCGCTTGAACTTTCCCAGGGCTCCGTGATGGCTCGCAATGAGAAAGGAGCACTTGAAGTAATTCGGCCCGGAACTCGTCTGCATGCCGACCAAGAAGTCGTGATCAGCGATAACGCGAAAGCGTTGATTCGTTTCGACGATGGATGCACCAAGGAAATTGAGGTTGGCGATGACCGCAAGGAGTCCTACATGATTCCGCACAATTCGCCATGCTTCTCACCTGGTCTGTGGTGGGCCAGCAGCGCTGCTGCCGCCGGCTTGTGCCTCACCGTGGAAGACAAGACCGACTCCTCTTCGCCCTAGGCGAACCTGTGATCCAACGCGCCGCTGGCCCTGCGCCTGAACGGTTCGCGTTCGGAACTGCGACAAATCAATGACTTCCCAACGCCACCCTTCGCTGCGTCGATACGATCATGACGCACGAATCAGCGGGTGGCTGGCTGCGGCACTATTGCTACTGGGCTTGCTATTTGGCGGCGGGACCCGCAGCGATGTTTTTTCGGATCTTGTCGTTCAGTTTTGCGCTGTCTGGGTACTCGCATACGGCGTGATGAAGCTGGATTGGTATTACTTGCCGACCGAGCGACGTCAGATGCTGCTGCTTGCGCTGGGCGTCGCCCTGGTCATCCTTCTGCAGTTGGTCCCGATCTCCGCCAGCCTGTGGGCGTGGTTCCCCGGGCGTGACGAGATTTCGCACTGGCGGAAGGAACTGGGATTGTCTGAGCCCGCATTTCGTCCCTGGACGACAGCCCCCGACGCCAGTTGGGCGAGCCTGAGAGCACTTCTACCCGCGCTAGCGTTGTTGGTCATCGGGGTTCAGATGCATGAGTTCTGGCGACGCCGGTTGCTGGCCGTGATTTTGATTGTGGCGCTGATCTCGGTTCCGCTTGGCCTGGCGCAGATCGTCCAGGGGCCAGATAGTGAGCTCAGGCTATACACGCCAACCAACAATCAGCAGGCTGTCGGTTTCTTTGCCAACCGAAATCATTATGCGGCGCTTCTCTACGTGGGATTGGCCCTCGCATTGGGCTTCTTTCTGACTTTCGATCGCAACTTCCGCGATCGGCTCAACGGCAAAGGTCTGTCACAGGCGATCGGGTGGACACTGCTGGGCGCCTTTCTGATGGTTGGGTTGATGCTTTCCCGGTCACGAGCGGGCGTGGGTCTGGCGATACTTGTAACTCTGTTCATGATTTCCGTAGGTTTCATGCGTCGAAAAAAGCACCGGCTCAGCAATTACTGGCTCGTTGGATTGGCGCTTAGCGGCGCTCTCTTCGCGAGCTTTTTTGGATACTCCGCTTTCTCAACGCGATTGGAAGGCGACTGGCTGGACCATTCCCGCTGGCAGGTCACCTCGACCTCGCTGGCGCTGGCAAGGGACTATGGCTATCTGGGCACGGGCGCCGGTAGCTTTCCCGCGGCCTATGCGGCTTTTGAACCCATTGACCTGCTGGGCGACAAGATCATCAATCACGCGCACAACGATTGGGCTGAGCTGTTGGTTGAATTTGGCGTGCCGTTCATCGCGCTCGCTGGCTTGTTCATTGCTTGGTTGATTGCGCGGGCGCCGGCGCTCATTGCCGCCGCCAGGCATGATGGCTTGATTCCCCTGATCCCTGCCTCGATCGCGGGATTTTTGGCGCTCTTGATCCATTCTCTAGTCGATTATCCGCTGCGGACCACCGCCCTTTCGTTGGTGTTTGTAGCACTCCTGCTACAGCTGCTCCCGAGCCTGCCGCATGACCCCGCTTCCAGGGGCCGATACAAGCGCACAAAAAATGACGAAGCGAGTGTGGCGGCTGAGGATGGGCGGTTGCCGCTGAGAAAACGGCTACGGGTGGTCGAAGGAGGGCGACGAGATCGTCAATCCAGTGAAAATGCTGCCGCTGACGGCTGGATCTGAAGGGGGCAAACCGGTGACTCTGGTCAGCCGATCAGGCGTGTGGCTACCTCAGTTCCGCCGTCGTAACAAGCTTGCCGGTAGATCCGTGGCTCGGCTATCGTTCTTTTCTGTTTCCCTTGATTGAGTCTCTTCCTTGTCCTCCTGGTTCGCCGTTCTGACCAAGCCTCGCCTTGAGGCGCAAGCGCAGCTGTGCTTGGTAAGACAGAACTACGAATGCCTCTATCCGCGAATCAAGCGCAGCGTCCGCACTGCTGCCGGGATGACAGTTCGCACAGAATCGCTGTTCCCTCGCTACGTTTTCATCCAAGTCGACGCCAACGAACAGTCCCTGGCGCCAGTCCGCTCTACCAGAGGCGTGGCTGGACTGGTGCGTTTCGGCGGCGTTCCCGCTGAAGTTCCGTGTCGAGTGATAGAGCAGATCAAGTCGAGAATGGATTTGGAGACAGGTTTTGTGCAGCTGAGGTTGCCAGATCTGAATCCGGGTACGTCGGTGCGTATCTCCGAGGGCCCACTCGAAGGCATTGAAGGTATCTTCAAGGCGCCGGCAGGGCCTGACCGTGTTCGCGTGTTGTTGTCGCTAATGGGTACAGACCGCGAAGTAGTAGTGCCGCGCAGCGCTCTCGGGGGGCGGATATAGGCAAAAGAACGTTTTGGCTTTTACGTTTCAGGTGCTAGGTAAAAACTATGGCGTTCTGAAAATTCAGTAACTTAGGCCTTGCGGAGCTACACCGCAGGGCGGCAGCGTGGGGAAAGGCTTTTAGATTTTGGGTGATTTGCTCCAGGTATCCATGGAGCGATGAACCGAAGCCTCGAATCGTGAAAACCTTCGACCGAAGACCTCAGACCCAACCCGACCAAGCGACCCTTTTGTCCCTTCCTTCCCTCGATTCCCTCACCGTTGCCGTCGTTGGCATGGGCTATGTGGGCTTGCCGCTCGGCGCCGCGTTGGCCCAGCATTTCAACGTCATCGGTTTTGATGTTGATCCGGAGCGTATATCGCAACTGGCAGCGGGCCATGACTGCACGGGTGAGCTGGATGACCATGAGTTGGCTGCAGCGAAGCGCATGCATTTCAGCGCCGACGCCTCCGATTTGGCGCTGGCAGACGTTTTCGTTGTGGCAGTGCCGACGCCCATCACCGCTCAGCGCTTGCCGGAACTCGGTCCGTTGCTCGCGGCCTCGCGCACCATCGGCGCCTACCTCAAGCCGGGCAATGTGGTCATCTATGAGTCAACGGTTTACCCCGGTTGCACCGAGGAAGACTGCGTGCCGGTGCTGGAGCAAGTCTCCGGCCTGCGCTTTAATCGCGATTTCTATTGTGGCTATAGTCCGGAGCGGATCAATCCGGGCGACCGCGGGCGTCGTGTCACCAACATTGTCAAGATCACTTCCGGATCGACGCCCGAAGCCAGCGAGTTCATCGACGCGCTGTATCGCCGAGTGATTCACGCAGGCACGCATAAAGCGCCGAGCATCGCCGTCGCCGAGGCAGCGAAAGCGGTAGAGAACACCCAGCGGGATGTGAACATCGCGCTGGCCAACGAACTGGCGCTGATTTTCAAGCGTCTGGGGATTGATACTGAGGCAGTTCTGGAAGCCGCCGGCACCAAGTGGAACTTCATGCCCGTTCGGCCAGGGCTGGTCGGAGG
>JAGRJL010000147.1:0-906 GCA_020442775.1 Lysobacterales bacterium
TGATCTCGTCGAACAGGGTGCGGATATAAAGAGCGCGCTCTGGCGCCTCGACGCCCAGCAGCGTCTCGATCGCGCGAACATAAGCATGTTCATTGCACATCATCGACACGTAATCGAGTCGATCCATGTATCCAATGGACTGATTGAAGGGCTTGCTCTCGGCGAGCTTCTCAGTCCCGCGATGGAGCAGGCCCACATGGGGGTCAGCCCGCTGGATCACTTCGCCATCGAGTTCCAGTACCAGCCTCAGCACGCCGTGAGCGGCCGGGTGCTGCGGACCAAAATTCATCGTGTAGTTGCGAATTTCTGCCATGGTCAGCTTGCCTTGCCTTCCTGCTCATTGGCGGCCTGCAGATACCGCGAATCATCGCGCACCACCCTCGGCACGCCCACTCGCGGCTCGATCGTCACCGGCTGGTAGACCACTCGACCCTGTTCCGGGTCATAGCGAACCTCCACATTGCCGATCAGCGGGAAGTCCTTGCGGAAGGGATGCCCGACGAAACCGTAATCGGTCAGGATCCGGCGCAGATCCGGATGACCTTCAAACACAATCCCGAACAGATCAAAGGCCTCGCGCTCAAACCAGTCGGCAGCACCCCACACATCCTTCAGCGATGGCACCACCGGGAACTGGTCATCAGCAGCGAAAGTGCGCAGGCGTAAGCGCCGGTTGTGCTGCAGCGAGAGCAGATGGACCACAACCGCGAATCGGCGAGGCTGGCTGGCGGCCTCAGGCCGATCTTCCCAACGAAAGCGTCCGGGACCCTGACCCTCGACTCCGCGACTGAATCCGCTGCTGCTGACTTCATCGGTGTCCCACTCATCTTGGCCGTAGCCCAGATAGTCAACACCAGCGAGGTCGATCAAGCATTCGAAGTGCAGCTCCGGATCGTCCCGCAGCCC
>JAGRJL010000147.1:1035-1668 GCA_020442775.1 Lysobacterales bacterium
CTCGCAATGCTGTTGGTGCGGCGAATCTTCTTCTGCAGCTGCAGAATCCCGTAGACCAACGCTTCGGCGGTCGGCGGGCAGCCGGGAACATAGATATCGACCGGCACGATGCGATCGCATCCTCTCACCACCGAGTAGGAATAGTGGTAGTAGCCCCCGCCGTTGGCACATGAACCCATGGAGATGACCCATTTCGGATCAGGCATCTGGTCATAGATCTTGCGCAGCGCCGGCGCCATCTTGTTGACCAGGGTGCCGGCAACGATCATCACATCCGACTGCCGGGGACTGGGGCGAAAGACCACACCATAGCGGTCCAGATCCAGCCGCGCGGCGCCCGAATGCATCATCTCCACGGCACAACAGGCCAAACCGAAGGTGACCGGCCACATGGATCCGGTTCGCGCCCAGTTGATCAGGGTGTCTGCGGTGGTGGTAACGAAGCCCCGCTGCAGCAACGGGTTATCGCCTTCGGGGCGCAGGATGTCGTCAACCAGAGCCTCTGGCTCAGGGTTGTGCATCAGCCCGGAGATCACTCCCATTCCAGCGCTCCTTTCTTCCAAACGTAGACAAACACCACCGCCAGCAAGCCTATGAAGGTCACAAATGAGACCAGCGCCGCGGCAGGCAGCG
>JAGRJL010000147.1:1727-9276 GCA_020442775.1 Lysobacterales bacterium
ATCGCCACCAGGTAGTAGCGGACGTCGAATTTCATCCGCGCATCTTCGAAGGCTTCGAAGCCGCACTCATAGGGCGAGAGCTTCTCCGCCCCGGGCTTCTTTGGCCCCAGCAAGGTGCCCAGAGTCAGCAGGACACAGCCCACCGCAGTGGCTACGGAGAGAAAAATGATAATAGGGAGGTATTCGCCGAGCATGGTTCTGCGCTTGGGTTCGTATTCTGAGGGGATTCGAAACCAGCATGTCACAGAGGCGACCCAACGGATCACCCAAGGTGACAGACTGCGCGAGCAAGCAAAAAACGATGGTGCCAACGGACAGACTCGAACTGTCACGGCTTTCGCCACTACCACCTCAAGGTAGCGTGTCTACCAATTCCACCACGTCGGCGTAATCGTTTTGCCTTGAGCCTATTATTGCCCGGAACTGTCTTCTTGTGGTGCATCCACCACGGCTTCCGGAGCAGCTGCAGGCGCTTCGGCGTCATTATCTCCGCTTTCAGCAGCTGGCGCAGATTCAATCGATTGACTGATGGTCGCGCTGCCGTCAGCAGATTGTGAAATCACGGTCGAATCCGCGGCGGGCTCAAGTGAGGCGCCGGTTTCGGCGTCGTCCCCGGAGCTTGCCACGCCGCTCATTACGCCCAGATCCTGAGTGGTGCTGCCCGCAGGCGCAACCGAGCGGGAGACATAGACCGCCATGCCCAGACTGAGCAGGAAGAACATCAGCGCCAGCACAGCGGTTGAGCGGCTCAGAAAGTTGGCCGAACCGCGAGCACCGAAGACCGTGGCCGAAGCACCCGCACCAAAGCCAGAACCCGCGGTGGCGCCTGGCCCTCTTTGCAGCAGGATAAAACCCACCATGGCAATCGACACGAGCAGGTAAACGATGTTCAAAACATTCAACAGCATTGGTGAACTCTCAGATGATTCAACTGGCAGCCGCGGCAATCGCCGCAAACGCGTCTCCCTTCAGCGAAGCACCGCCGACCAGCGCGCCGTCGATGTCGGCGCACGCAAGCAAGCCAGATGCGGATTCCGGAGTGACGCTTCCGCCATAAAGGATGCGAACTAAGCCGGAAATTCTAGCATCAACTTTGTGCAGGATTCCACGAATGTATGCATGCACCGCCTGTGCCTGCTCCGGGGACGCGGTTTTGCCGGTGCCGATGGCCCATACCGGCTCATAGGCAATCAGAATCTCACTCAGGTGCGGCTTGAATTCGGCGGACTTCAGCAGGGCGAGTTGCTGGCCAACCACGGCCTCTGTGCGGTTCTCTTCGCGTTGCTGCAGGCTCTCTCCTACGCAGTAGATCGGGGTAAGCCCTTCGTCCAGCGCGCGCTTGAGCTTGGCGGAGAGCAGTTTCGGCCCTTCCTGATGCCACTGACGACGCTCGGAGTGCCCGATCAAGACCATTGTCGCGCCGGTGGCCTTGATCATGGATGCGCTCACCTCGCCTGTATACGCGCCCTTCTGGTGTGGCGACAGATCTTGCGCTCCCACCCGCACCCGACCACCACCGGCCTCAGTCGCCACCAGGGGGAGCAGGGTATAGGGCGGGAATACCGCCAGATCCACCGATTCATGGTCTCGAACTGCTTGCTTGCAGGCGTTGATCAGCGACCCGGCAAGCTCCGGATCACCATTCATTTTCCAGTTGCCCGCAATCAGTGGTCTGCGCATGTTTGATAGCCCTCAATCTTCTACGGAATGCAGCGACAACGATTGTCGCAGGGTGTTTGCGCCCCCGGCCTCAGCCTATTCTCAGCGGACGCGGCGGATACGGCTGCCTAATGTGGTGAACCGCAAATTCCTTGAACTCACCTAGCTCGTTAGCCAGTTCCCTGATTGCGGCGTTGCTCGTCGTCGGCATAGCGGCTGTGCCTCCTCCTCTCGCCTTGCCTCAGGCACAAATCCATCGGGACTAAGTTAAATGAACTTGCGGGTCACCACACTAGCGCTGACCCAGCGGTCTCGACCAACGCGCCCAGTTGCAGCTGCGTCTGGGCCGGCGTTTCGGCAACGCAAATGCGGCGCAAGCCTAGCCCATCGCAGGCTCGAATGGGTCACTGTCGCAGCAATGGCCATGCACAGCGGTGGGGCATGGAGCTTCCAGGGAGCCTTCGGGAAGATTCCGCTCAGCACCTTGATCATTCGTCAGCGTCGCGCATAGCCGCAGCTTCTGCTGCACCGCAGACGGAATCCGCGCGCATGACTTTCGGGCCGGGTCGCTGGCCACCTATTGTATATAATATACAAATGGACAAGCCCAAACGCGCCACCACTGGGCAACTGGTCGCCGATCTGTTGCGAAAGCAGATCCTGGCTGGTCATCTCGCCCCCGAACAGAAACTCGATGAGGACCGGCTCAGCGAAGAACTGGGAGTCAGTCGAACCCCCTTGCGCGAGGCCTTCAGCGCACTTGAAAGGGAGGGGCTGGTGCTGCACTGGCCCTATCGCGGCAGATTTGTAGCTCCTCGCGATGCGGCCATGGTCGTCCAACTGCTGCCGATCATTGGCGCGCTGGAAGCCAAGGCGGTCGCACTCCAGCACAAGTGGACTGGCGCCCAGCTGGATCAACTCAGCGACATCAATCGACAGATCGCTGACCCCAACCGATCAGCGGGCGAAAGACACCAGCTGGATCGGGAATGGCATGAACTGCTGATCAGCGGCTGCACCAACGCCCTCTTGCGCGACCTCATTGCTCATCAGCGGATGCTGGCTGGGGTCCATGACGGCGGCGAGCAGCGGGGGATGGCGGACGTCAGGCGTTCTACCGAAGAGCATCAGGCAATCATCGAAGCGATCCGGCGCGGGGACTTTGCCGAGGCCCACAACCGCACGCAGGAACACTGGGACAACGGCGTGATGACCATCGCGCTGTGGCGCAATCAGCAAGGGGAAGGGAATGAATAGCGCAAACAAGGGCGGGGTGCTGGCGTCGTGGCTGCTGATGCTTGCTGGATGCAGCCAGCCCGCAGCGGTGCCTGACCGTGCCTTTACTGAAGAGCCGGTTCGCGCGGGAGTCCCGGCGGAGAGCGTCGACTTTCGTCGCTGGCTGCGGCTGATTGAAGAACTGGAATTGCTGGACCTGCAGCGGGAACTCGGTGCCAGACACCGGCCACAGAACTGGCTGCTGCAGAACGGCATCCCGGTGGACGTCCGCAACGGCCGCCTGGAGTCGCGCAGCGATCTCCAGCTTGCCAATGGCCAGATTCAGCGCATTGGGTCCGGATCGCCCCCATCGCCCCTCACCATCAACCTGGACGGCGGGTATGTGGTTCCCGGCCTGGTCGACATGCATGTACATGGCCTGGAATCGACCAGCCAGCCGCTGCTCAACATCCTCCACGGGGTGACCCGCGTGCGCGACATGGATGGTTTCGCCTGGATGCTGAAGCAGCGGGAGCAGGTGCGGGAAGGCCGGCTGTTCGCGCCGTCGATGATGGTCACCGGGACCATTCTCAATCAGTCTGAGATGGATTGGTATGCGCAAGTGGTGACCACTACCGAGGCCGCCAAGTCCACCGTCCGCGAGCAGGCGAAGGCTGGCTATGACGCCATCAAAGTTCACAACAACCTCTCACCCGAAGTCCTCGGGGCCATCTTCGAGCAGGCTCGCGAGCTGAGGATCGATGTGGTGGGTCACATCCCGCACCAGGTCAGCGTTGCCCAGGCGCTGGACCTCGGCTATCGCACGGCCGAACACTTCAAGGGTTACCTGGATGACCGCGCGCTGACCATCGCGACCGACAACTGGCGAGAGGCCAGTCTGGGCGCGGAGCTCTGGAACACCCCCACGCTGCAGGCCCATCGTGCACACCTGCGCGGCGCAGCTGCATCTGCAGTGATAAACAACTCCGAGTCAGCAATGATGTCGCCACTGGATCTGATCGAATGGCAACGGGCCGCGGCGGAACCAGTCGACGAGGTGACCCGCATTCGCCTGGCAGCGCGGAGCAAGGCCGACCAGATCTTCCGCATCCTGCTGGCTGACGGGGGGCGTTTTCTGGCCGGCACCGACTCTGGCGGCGGTTATCCATTCATGGTCTACGGACGCACCCTGATCAGGGAGTTGGAGGATTTTCAGTCACTCGGCATGGATCCATCCCGGGTTCTGCGCAGCGCAACCCTGGAGGCCGCCCTGGCCAGCCGACAGGAGGGCCAGTTCGGCGAGATTCGGACAGGCGCCGCTGCTGATCTGCTGGTGCTGGACACGAACCCAAGGACGGCAAGCTCCTCAAGACCTTCACCTGCAAGACGCCCGGCGACACCTTTGGTTTCGATGCCGTGGGCATCGGCGACGTGGATCGGGACGGCACCGTCGATCTGCTGATCACGTCAGCCTGGAGCAGCGTGAAAGGATTCCGTTCGGGCCGGATCTTCATCGTCTCCTCAGGGTTGGAGGCTACTTCGAACTCCGACGGCTGAGCGGCTGCGCCGGGGCAGTCGATCTGGAATCACCTCCCCAGCGCGCTCGATTCACCGCAGCCGCCGCAATCGGCTCCAATCCGCAGTCAATGGTCACTCGAAGTGCTGCCGCTGACAGGGAAAGTGATACGGTCGCCGGCACCCGACTCCGGAAGCGTTTCGCAATGACATCAGCCAATCATCCCGAGCCGAACCGGAAAACGGGACGCAGGATCAATGTGGAGCTCTATTCGGCGATCACCGCCATCGTTCTGTCGGCGCTTTCCATCGTGGTGGCATATCGATCCGAGTTGACCCAGCGCGAGATGCTGGCGGCCAGCGTCTGGCCGCACCTTCAGTTCGGACATGGCAACGTCGGCGACGACGGCGTGCCTCGCATCGCCTTCCAGATCACCAATGTCGGCACTGGGCCTGCCAGAGTCGTCGATTTCCAGATGTTTGACGAACAGCGGCCGGTCACAACAGTCAGCGAACTGCTGAAGTGCTGCACGCAATCAGAACAGGTCGATCTGCGCGGGCTGTCGGTGGTTTCCACGCCGGTGGAACAGCCGGTCCTCCCAGCCAATGACGGGCTGAGCTTTTTCCAGCTGCAGCAGCACAACGCCGACCCGGAACTGTGGGAGGCACTGAACAAGCGCCGATTCCGGATGTGGGCGCGCGTGTGCTACTGCTCGGTCTTGAATGACTGCTGGGAGTTGGACAGCCGCCAGGCGCTTCACCGCCCGGTGCAGGCTTGCAGCGTCGCGGAGCGCAGCGGCTTCAATGCGAGGTCGAAGCCGCCGCAATCGCTGACAAGGTGAGCCGCTTGGTTAGTGCTGCGACAGCCCCAGCACTGCCCGGCCCTGCTTGAACACGATGTCCACCGGAATGTTCTGCGCCTGAATCCGGTCCAGATCGGACTGCAGGGTGTCGCCCACCGTGCCCAACTCATCGCGGAAGGCCAACGCACCCGCGTAGTCGCCATCGCCCTGCAGGGTCAGAATCTTCGCTGAAAGACCGTCGACGGCGGCGGCCATCTTGTCGAAGTCGACCCGATACCGGCCTGATTCGGGGTCACGGTTGAAGGCACCCTGCGACTGCAGATAGTTGAAGGCGACCATATTGGCCTGGCCGTGCGCGCTACTTGCGCCAAAGCGCACCGAACGGAAGATGCCGGCGAGGAAGGTCACATAGTTATCGTGCAGCTTTGCTGCATCCAGCTCGCCCATTTCTCCGAGTTTGCCGATCATGTACAGACCGAGGATGTCTGCCTTACCCTCTTCGTAGCTGCTGGCCAGATCGGTCAGCGCCTGGCGCACCGTCCCCTTGCCGTCCAGGGTGTTCTTGATCCCCAGTCCATGAGCCACCTCATGGAACATGACGTTTTCGAAGAATGCGTCAAACTGCACGTGGGAGCGCTGCTCGGGATCAATCAGCAGGTCCGCGATCGGCACCACGATGGTGTCGAACTTGGCCTGCATGGTGTTTTCCAGCTGCAGTCGGCGCGAACCCTTGGCCAGCTGAACCTCCTCGTCGTTGGGCAGATTGATGGCAATGGTCTTGGCGCCGGAATTGGCATCGCCGGCGTAATAGATCGCGAAATAGGCATTCAGATCGGCATCCGTGCCCGGGGTCTCGGCCTTGTAGGGATCGGCCACCGGCAGATCACGCTGCAGCGCCGGCAGATGCTGCGCGAAGCGGGCCAAACGCTCACTCCAGGCGATGTCCTTGACCAGCACGAAGGCCTCGAAAGCGGCCTTGGTGCCGTAGAGCGCGTCCTGATAACTCTCGATCGGGCCGATGACCACGTCGATGGGGCTGTTCTTCATGTCCATCCAGGCCATGTCGCTGGGCTGATAGTCACTGCTCATCAGCGCATCGGCGCGCAGTCCCAGATAGCCGGCGAAACCGGGATCGGAAACCACCGCCGCAGCCTTGCGCAACAGCGCTGCGGCTTCGGCGAGTTCGGTTTCATAGGCCTGGTGGTAGGGGACGACATAAAGCTCGCCTGCTTCGTCACGCTTGACCAGGGTGTAGAGGCTGTCCTTGTCCGCCAGGTCGGCGGCATCGAACTCAGCCTTGCTCATGTCAGCCGGGTAGAACTGTGCGCCCGGCGGGCGTTCACCAATGCCTTCAACAAAGGACTGATCGTTGTCCAGTCGGTCCCAGGGCCCGTAGTTGATCTCGACAAAACGCCGAGTGACCGGATCTTCGATTTTGGCCATCAGCGCCTGGCGATCACCCCAGACCTGCTTCCAGAACAGCGCGTCCATGATCTTGGCCGCGTCTATCAGATAGCCGATCGCTTCGCGGTCACCATCGCTGAGATGGGAAAGGTCTGCCTGTAGCGACACCTCCGCATAGGCGGCCACCTTGTCGGCAATGGGGTTCACTACCGCGCTCTGTTCCTGCTCAGTGGAAGGAGTGGTCGCGGGAACGTTACTGGCAGGCTGCTCAGACTCGGTTCCACAGCCGTAGAGGGCAACACTCAATGCCACCGCGAGGGCAATGCTGAGGCGATCGGACTTCATGACAAGGCCTTTGGATGGGGGGCGCACATGCTAGGACAAATCGCCTGCCGGTGCAGCGTCGCCCAGCTCAGTCACTCGCCTGCAGGAAAGCAGATACCTGCCTGCAGCATTACCTGAGCCATCGCGCGGTCAGGCCCGTGGAGATCAAGTGGGTCAATTCATGCGCCTTCGCTACTCAGCGTGACCGGCACATTGCGGTAGTGGTCTGCTCGCGATCGCCGTCGTCGTAGGCAATCGAGATCTTGGAGCCACCCGGGTGCATGGATGTAATTCGTCCGGCGTACCAATCTGATCCGCCGGCCCAACGGCACTCCACTCGCGAACCCACGTGCCAGTCATAGATCTTGACCTGGTTGATCGGCCGGGTTTCCCGAGTGCCATCGTCGTAGTTGATCGTCACCGTGTCGCGGGTGCGACTCTCCACCACGCCTGGAAACCAGTAGACACCGCCCTGCCACTGCGCCAGCACCCAGTCTCCGCGCTGCTGGGCGATGGCGGCAGAACCGAGCAGCAAGGCCATCGTAGCGACGGTGAAACAGCTCATTCTGCGCATCACACACCCCTGATCGGTTGCTCATCCAGATCGGGCGAGGATAGCGGATCAATGC
>JAGRJL010000148.1:0-1299 GCA_020442775.1 Lysobacterales bacterium
ATCAGCTACGAAGACGCGCTGCGTCACGCCGACAGCGCCAACGAGGTCCGCCTGCGGATCAAGCTGGCCCAGGGTGGCGATGCGCACACCCTGTCTGCCGGCATGGAAGGGGTGGAGCTGATCGAGCAGTAGCCGCGGCTGGCATCGCCAATCTAGTTCGGACGACGGGCCAGCAATCGTTGACCGGACCAAGACGCTGATGAGTGCCGGCTTGAGGGTCCTCACGATCGCTGCCTCGTGCGCGTTCGGCGTCGCCAACGCGGCCTTTTGGGCAGTGCTGGGAGCGGACCCCGACCGGGCGTTTGAGTCCTTCATCTGGATGCACGCGGTGATCCTGGTGCTGATCGCGAGCACCGCTTATCTGCTGTGGCGACTCAAATCGACCTGGGCGCAATGCCTGGAATGCATGCTCGCGCTATGGCGTCCAATCCTGCTTGTCGGAATTCCGGTAGTCCTTAGTGTCGCGATGATCACGCAGATCCGCCTGGGCCCGGACCCGATCAGTTCTGAGCGTCCGAAGTACGGCAGCTTTTCCGTCTTTGAAAGGGATGGCGGCTATTGGTACTCGGTCGACGATCAGACCCCGCAGCCGCTATCCCGAAGCGAGTACCAACATCAGGTTCGCCGGATTGCCGGGACCCTGGTAACGGGCTGGATAGTCGCTACAGCGATCGTGCTGATCCAATGCCTCTACATTCATAGACGCCGGTGCACCGCATCCGCAGAGCCTCGCGAAATAGCATCCGAGTAAGCACCGACGATGGAGCTGAAGTCGGCGAGACCGTGGCGCACGGTCTCCAAGGGCGTGTGGATTCGTCTGCGCCAGCGCAATCAGTTCTGGAAGTCCCATTCCAGGCTGAGCGCGAAATAATCCTGGTCGCTGCCGCCGGCAGCAGTAATCCCGCGTTGCGCATCCAGGTGGACCCACTCGCTGTAGATCTTGGCGTTTTCGCCCAGCGCTCTTTCGATCTTGAACTGCAGATAGGTACCGGAATTTCTTGCCGAGGAGGCAGAGTCACTGCCTGGAAGCGCACTAGCGGAATGGGCATAGACGGCGTCGTCGGTCCGCATCCTTTGCATCAGCCCGATCGAGGCGCTGGACTTCCAGGCACCCTTGTTGACTTCGGTGCCAAGCTTCAGGTGCCGCAGATTGGCGTAGCCGGTGAAGCCGGCTTGCGAGAAAGTCGAGCGGCTGGGCAGGATGGGGTTGAACAACTCGATGTCGTCGCTGTTGGGATCCTCACCGCTGGCCAGATCCAGTTGGACCAGCCACTTGCTCTTGTCCCAGATCGACCACTC
>JAGRJL010000148.1:1404-27828 GCA_020442775.1 Lysobacterales bacterium
TGGGTGCCGACCTGACGGATGCCCAGTGAACGCCTGACGTCGTCGAAGCTGCCGCGATCACGGCGGTAGCGCAGTCCATAGATTTCCCACAGCGAGCCGCCTTCGCTGCGGTTGTCCCAGGATCCCTGGACAACGGCCAGGCGAATACGGTCATCGGCCTTGTCGTCGAAGGCTTCGTCGGCCTGATGCAGCAGTGGTTGAACCACGAAGGCGCGTAGCTCGCGATTGTCGCTGCGCAGATTCAGGTCAATGCCGTCGAATGCGGCGCGCTGATTGCTGGAGTTGCTGGTATCGACAAAGCGCTTCTTGCCGAAGCGGATCGCCTGGCGACCGATGCGGGCGTTGAACAGCCCGTCGCCGAGGTGAAATCCGATATAGGCGTCCTGCAAATCGGCGGGACCGCGATCCTTGGGTCCCGGATTGTCCAACCCGCTTTGTCCGTGCAGATTCAGGGTGACTCGGGTTTCGAATACGTCGCTGCGATATTCCGCGCCCACATGCAGGCGCTGGTAAAGCGCGTCCTCACCGTCGCGGCCGGTGCCGTACAGGCTGTCGGCAGCCGATTCGAAGCGGGTTCGGCCGTGGGCCAGCCAACTCCAGGAGGAAGTCTGTTCTTCAGCGGCTGCAGGATCGAAAGGGAGCCCGCAGGCAGCCATCATCGTCAGGCCGAGCGCGACACGCCGGCGCACCAAAAATGTCAGCAACATGACAGTTTCGCGAAATAGAAAAGTCGATCATATTGCGGAAATATTTCATTTTGATGTCAGCTGTTCGCGCACAAAAGGCAGGGTCAGGCGACGCCCCAGAGCGAGCGCTGCCGAGTCCAGCTGCTCCAGCGTTTGCATCCAGTCGGCGAAGTTTCTGGAGCGGTGGGTCAGCATCCACTGGATCACCGCGGCGTCGGGCAGCAGCCCACGCAGCCGTGCGCGCCGGGTCCAGGCGCTGGCCAGTTCCTGGTCGCTGAGCGGCAGTAGCTGGATCTGGGTGGCGCCGCGCCAGCGCGAGCGCAGATCGGGCAGATTGATCTGTGCCGGGTGGTCGCTGTTTTCGGTGATGATCAGGCAGCCGCGGTGATCGCGGATCCGGTTGTGCAAGTCGAACAGGGCCTTCTCGCTGGCCGGGTCTCCCAGCATCAGATCTGCGTCGTCCAGACACAAAAGATCTACCGCCGGCTGTTGCTGCAGCAGCGCATTGGCGTCCTCGCGCGGGCGCTTGAGCGACAGATAGCTGGCGCCGTCACCGATCGCCTCCGCTGCTGCCAGACACAGATGAGTACGACCGGTGCCGCGGCCGCCGCGCAGGCAGATGCTGCAATCGCCCGCGTTCAGGGCCTGACGCAGCAGCGCCACCGCAGCCGCATTGGATTGCTCCGGGAAATAGTCGTCAAAGTGCCCGCCGTCCCGCCAGGAGAGTGCGAGCGGCTGCTGGCTGCCGGTCACGATTGGCTACCGCGCATGGAGCGCGCGTCGCGGACGTCGCTGCAAACTCATGAATCCGGGGGGCTCTTGTCGTTTGCGCTTGTGGACCCAGTCGACTCGCCGGAAGCCGACTCGGCGGGCTCTGCCGCAACCGATACCGTGCCAGCTGAGGCTGCTTGCAAGCCATAGAGTTCACTGCCCAGATACTGCTCGTGCAGATGGCGCAGGATCACCATCACGATTGCAGCGACCGGCAGGCCGATCAGCACGCCGACGAAGCCGAACAGCTGGCCGCCGGCCATGATCGCGAAGATCACCACCACCGGATGCAGGCCAATGCGGTCGCCGACCAATTTCGGAGTCAGGACGAAGCCTTCCGCGACCTGGCCGATGCCGAACACGATCAGCACCAGCACCAGATGCAGCACGTCGTGATACTGGACCAGCGCCGCCACCACGGCGGCGACCAGCCCGCTGATGGTTCCCAGATAGGGAATGAAGCTGACCAGACCGGCACCCATGCCGATCAGCAGCGCGTAATCAATGCCCACCAGCCACAGTCCGACGGTGTAGATCGTGGCCAGCGATGCCATCACCAGCAGCTGCCCGCGCAGGAACCCACCGAGCACCTGGTCTGACTGGTAGGCCAGTCGGGTGGCGGTATCGGCCAGGGTGCGCGGGATCACCTCCGAAATACGCGCGACCAGTCCATCCCAATCGCGCAGGAAGTAGAAGGTCAGCACCGGGATCAGCGCCAGATTGACCAGCCAGGCCACCACTGCCAGTCCGCTTTTGGAAACCGAGGCCAGCGCCGAAGCGGCGAAACCGCCGGCCGCCTGCCAGTGTTCCCGAAGCATCCCGGTGATCTGGCTCAGATCCAGCAAGCCCTCGGTTTCGATCCCCAGATTGTTGGCCAGGAAGGGCTCCAGCCGGCTGCGAAACCACTCGATGTAGCGCGGCAAGTCGCGAATCAGCTGACTGATCTGCGCTTCCAATACCGGGATCAGCAGCAGCAGGACCAGAATGATCACCAGCGACATCGCGACGAACACCAGAACCACTGAATTGGTTCGCGAAAAGCCGCGGCGCTCCAGCTGATCGACCAGCGGGTCGCCCAGATAGCCGAGCAGGGCAGCCACCGCGAAGGGGGTCAGGATCGGCGCCAGCAGATAGACAAACAGGCCGATGATCCCGATCAGCAGCAGCAGTTGCAGCTTGGTGCGGTCACTCATTCCCTGCGCGGGCGTGGGCTCCGGCTGCGGCGGGGCGGTGATCTCAGTCATGCGGCGGCTCCTGGGCTCGGGAGTGGGCGATGGCGCGGCGAGTATAGCGAGCCACGTAGTGAACGCCGCTGGCGACCAGCAGCGTGGTGGTGCCGGCGAGCAGCAGCTGACAGACCCGGTCATTGATCTCAAGCAGTCCCTGGAGCATGAAGCCCACCAGCATGGTCGCGTGAATGGCGGTGGTGAGCTTGCTCAGGATCGACGGCTCGGGCTGCAAGGGCGCGATCCAGGTGTCGTAGACGTAGGCGCCGGCCACAATCAGCAGATCCCGCGCCAGCACTACAATCAGAAACCATCCGGGCAGCAGCTCGATCTGCCACAGCGCTGCCGCGGTCGACAGCATCAGCAGCTTGTCCGCCATCGGATCGAGGATGCCACCCAGATAGCTTTGCCAGTCGAAGGCTCTTGCCAGCGCGCCGTCGATGGCATCGGTTGCCGCCATTACGATGAACAGCACTGCCGCAACCCCCAGCTGATGACGCATGATCAGCCAGGCAATCGGCAGCGCCATCAACAAACGGCTGGCGCTGATCAGGTTGGGCAGATGGCGCAGCATCATTGCTGCAGCTCAAACTCCAGCCGGCCGTCGCCGTCAACGGTGACCCAGGTCAGCACGCCGCCATCGGTCACGCTGGCAATCAACGCGTCGGAAGCGCCGGAAACCTGCGCGCGCAGGTTCAGCCGGTCGCGGTCGGCCGCGTCCACCTGCACCTTGCGCACCACCGGCACCTGGCCGAGGTAGGTCAGCACCCGGGTGTAGTCGGCGCTGCTGCGCAGACCGTAGACCACCATCATCACCTCGGCGTTGGCGGCGTTGGTCGGCACGGCGGTGACCCCGCCTTGCTTGAGCAGACTCTGGATGGTGCGTCGGTCGAAGCTGGCATTCAGGTACAGCTGGCGGGTGGGCTGTCCGCCGACCACTTCCAGCTGCTGTCTGAAGGTGAAGGTCTGCACGAAGTCCCTGGCGTTGGCGATGGCCTCGCGCGCCGCGTCCGACTGGCTGGCGCCAATGTCCTGCGCGGTGCTCGCGAGGATCTCGGCCAGGATCTCGCCTAGCGCACGATTGACGCTGGCGTCATCCTGTCCCTCAACCAGCACTTCTCCGGACAAGATGCCCTGGGCCTGCCCTGGCTGCGGAAAACTCAGCATGGCCAGCAGCGCCCAGCAGGTGACAAACGCGATTCTTGCGGCGGTCATGGATTCATCCAAGTCGATCATCAAGGTGCTAAGGATAGACGGGCAGACGCTGTTTTGCCGCGAACCGCGGTGTTCAACCGGTCGCAATGGCTCGCTTTGCCCTGAATTTGGCCAGTTGAGCGCGAATTGACGACTTCCGGGCTATCATCTGCGCCCGCGTCAGATCACATCACAAGTAGCCCAGCATGAGCCAAAACGACCCTTCCCACGACTCCACGTCTGGGCCGCTCACCTATCGCGCCGCAGGGGTGGATATCGACGCCGGCAACAGCCTGGTCGAGCGGATCAAGCCCGCGGTCAAGCGCACCATGCGACGCGAAGTGCTGGCCGGACTGGGCGGATTCGGCTCCCTAGTGGAAGTGCCGGTAGATCGCTATCGGCAGCCAGTGCTGGTGTCGGGTGCCGACGGGGTGGGCACCAAGCTCAAGCTGGCACAAACCTATCAGCGGCATGACAGCATCGGCATCGATCTGGTGGCGATGTGCGTCAATGATGTGCTGGTGCAGGGCGCCGAAGCGCTGTATTTCCTCGATTATTTCGCCTGCGGAAAGCTCGACGTGGATACCGCAGCGACGGTGATCGAGGGAATCGCGCGCGGCTGCGAATTGGCCGGCTGCGCACTGGTCGGCGGGGAAACCGCCGAGATGCCCGACATGTACGCGCCTGGTGATTACGATCTGGCCGGATTTTGCGTGGGCGTTGCCGAGAAATCGGCACTGATTGATGGTTCGGCGGTGCACGAGGGCGATCTGATCATCGGCCTGAATTCCAGCGGCGCACATTCCAACGGCTACTCGCTGATTCGCAAGATTCTCGATCGTGTTGCCGATCCCGCGGCAGTGGAGATTGACGGCGAGAAGCTCCTGGACCTGTTGATGGCGCCCACGCAGATCTATGTCTCCACCGTGCTCGAGTTGATGAAGTCCCATAAAATCAATGGGATGGCGCATATTACCGGCGGCGGTCTTAGCGAGAACATCATCCGGGTAGTGCCCGAACAGTTGGCCGTTGAGATTGATCTGTCGAGCTGGCAGGTGCCGGCGCTGTTCACCTGGCTGGGGCAAACCGGACAGGTGCCCGATAAGGACATGCGGCGTACCTTCAATCTGGGGATCGGCTACACACTTCTGGTTGATGCGCAGGGCGCCCCGCCGGTGCTGGCCGACCTGGCCAGACTCGGTCAGCCGGCACAGATCATCGGCCGGGTTACCGCAGCGCCCGAATCGGGTCAGCGGATCCGGTACCTGCCCTAGGTGAGCCGAATCGGACGTTCGCGGCTCGCGGTCCTGATCTCGGGCCGGGGCAGCAATCTTCAGGCCCTCTGCGAGGCGATTGCCGCCGGCACACTGGATGCCGAGATCGTTGCGGTAGGCTGCGATCGCGCGGACGCGCCGGGGTTGGAGATCGCCAGGAAATTCGGGATCCCCCAGGTGCTGGTTCCCAGAGCCAGCTGCGCTAGCCGCGCAGAGTTCGAGTCCAGGCTGTTCACCCAGCTCGAGGGATACGCGCCGGACTGGCTGGTCCTGGCCGGATTCATGCGGGTGCTGTCGGCGCAGGCCGTGGCTCGCTGGCCGGCGCGGATGATCAACCTGCATCCATCGCTGCTGCCGCGCTATCCGGGTCTGGATACCCATGCGCGGGCGCTGGCCGCTGGTGATCGCGAGCACGGTGCCAGCGTGCACCTGGTCACCGCCGAACTCGATGGCGGACCGGTGCTGGCCCAGGTGCGCCTGAAAATTCAGCCCGATGACAATCCAGAGCGGCTGGCTGAACGGCTGCGGCCGCTGGAGCATCGATTGTTGCTGTGGGTCTGCAGTCTGCTGGTCGAAGGGCGTCTGCTGGCCGAGTCGGAGCAGATCCTCATCGACGGCGAGCCGCTGCGGGCACCGCTGCTGCTGAACTAGGCGGTGTTAGCCAGCCCGGTTGGCGTGTGCCGGCAGCAGCCTGGAAATGGCTTCGTTCAACGCGTCCATGCGAAAGGGCTTGCCGAGAAAGGCGGTTGCACCCGGGCGCAGATCGGCCGGTACCGGCCGCCCGGCGTAGCCGCTGATGAACAGCAGCGCCAGATCGGGCAGCAGCCGGCGCAACTCCCGAGCAGTTTCGAATCCATCCTTGACCGGCATCATGACGTCGAGCAGAACCAGTCTGAAGCGTTGCGGATCGGCCTTGAACAGATCGATCGCCGCATCTCCATCGCTGACGCAGATCGGCTGGAAGCCCGCATCCAGCAGCAGGGCTTCCAGCAGCGCGAGTACATCCGGGTCGTCATCGACAACCAGTAGACATTCTTCTTCGCGGTCGCTTGGGCTCACAGGCTGCTCGGCACGGAAGTTGGACTTCACTGTAACGGTTTTGACAATACCCCCCAAGCCCCTGCGTCATGCAATGGCCCCGATGAGTAAAAATGTCACAACGTGACGCAATCGCACCATTTGCGTCGCAGTTCCCGAGGCATTCCCGCATTGGGCAGCGATTCAGCGACAAGTCGCTTTACTTCGGCTCTGGTGCGAATGCTTGCGGAGCATGAATGATCAATCTTTCCGGACTCATCCTGAGTGCAGCAGTCGCATCTGCGGCCAACCTGGAAGCCCCACAGCATCCGCCCTACGGCTGTCCTGATTGCACCCTGCAGGCATTCCAGTTGGATTATGACGTCAGCCGTAACGGCAAGCAGTTGGGCCAGGCGCAGCTCAGCCTGCGACCCTCGGGCGGCTCACTGTGGGTGCTGGAGATGCAGGTGGAGGCGACCAAAGGGCTGGCCAGCGTCGCTGGCTATCGGGAGACCGAGCGTTCCACCCTGCGCCTGGATGAGCACGGCTGGCAGATTGTCGACTACCAGCGCAAGCGCAAGGTCGCCTTCGGCAATCGCGACGAGCACATGCGCTTTGACTGGGACAACGGACGTCTGGACAGCGAAATCAAGGGAGAGCCGCGAACCGTGGCGCTGCCGCCCGGCACGGTCGATTCCAACAGCCTGACGCTACTGTTGGGGCACCAGCTTAGCCTGGCGCAAGAGCCCGGCAGCTATTCGGTGGCGCGTAGCGGCAAGGTGGACCAGTGGCGCTTTGCGCTCGCCGATGGGGAAACCATCGATGGTTTCGCCGTCCACCGGCTGGATCGAATCCGGGAAGACTCCAGGCGCACCACCACTTCCTGGTTCAGTCCCGCGCACGGCTATCTGCCAATCCGGCTGCAGCAGGTGGAGAAGGATGGCGAGACCATCACGATGACCCTGCGTGCGGCACACGGGGCGGCGTCGCCAGGCAGCTAGAGCAACCTTCGGCACACTTGGGGGCGTCGGCGGTCTAGCGCGAAGGCAGCACGATACGCCGGTTGGGGCGCCCAACCAGGTCGAGGAAACCACCGAAGACTTCGCTGGCGATGTTCTGCATCGGTCCGATGTGCTCATCGGTGGCGCTGCGAATCGGTTGAGCTTCCGGGTCCATCCCGACCTGCGCCAGTTCGTGCCAATACTCGGGCGTGGATAGCCAGCGGTTGATCAGTGGGGCATCCATTTCCAGGTGGAACTGCATTCCGTAGGCGCGCTCACCGTAGCGAAATGCCTGGTCCGGCCACTGCGCGGTGCTGGCCAGGCGCTGCGCACCGCTCGGCAGATCAAAGCCATAGCTGTGCCACTGAAACACGTGGGTGGGTTCGGCCATGGGATGCATGATCGGATCGCTGGCCGCATGCTCGGTGGGCTCCAGCCGATACCAGCCGATTTCCGGGGTCTGCAGGCGTCGAATCGGCGCGCCCAGCACGTGCGCCAGCAGCTGCGCGCCCAGGCAGATTCCCAACACCGGCTTGTCGGCCTTGAGCGCGGCCTCGATCACCTTCAGTTCGGTGCGTAGATGGGGGCGGCGATCGGATTCATCGACGTTCATCGGACCGCCGAGCACGATCAAGCCGTGATAGCGGTCAATCGTCGGCTGCGCCAGCGGCTGGCGTTCGAAATTGCAAAAGCGCAGGCGGTGGCCACGCTCTCGCAACAGGGCATCCAGGGTCCCAAGCGGCTCAGCCGCGACATGTTGAAAGACCAGAACTCGAGACATCGACCCGCCGCTTCAACCGACCGTCTACAAGATAGGCGCAATCTTGCCGTGCTGAAACTCTAGGGCTCGACCGGATTTTCCTCGACGCTGCCGCCCGCGGCCTTGCTCTTGACCTTGGCCAGCAGCTGAGCGACAACCCGAACATTGCCGGCCACGATGGTGCCCTTGTCGAGAAACTGCTCCTGGCCATCGTAGTCACGACAGGCGCCGCCGGCTTCACGCACCATCAGCGCGCCGGCCGCCATATCCCAGGGGCTCAGCCCCAGTTCCCAGAATCCGTCCACCCGGCCGGCCGCCACATAGGCCAGATCCAGTGCAGCAGAACCGGTGCGGCGCACGTCCTCAGCCTCGCCCAGAATCGCGCGCAGAACCCGCAGTTGGCCAGGCAGATGCTGGCGCTGGCGGAACGGGAAGCCGGTGGTCAGCACCGCGCCTTCCAGGCCCTTGCGCTGGCCCACCCGCAGTCGATGATCGTTGAGAAAGGCGCCGCTGCCCTTGCTGGCAGTGAACAGCTCGTCGCGAATCGGGTCGTAGATCACTCCGTGAATCGGCACGCCGTCTTCGAGCAGCGCGACCGAGATACAGAAGTGCGGGAAGCCACGCAGGAAATTGCTGGTGCCGTCCAGCGGATCAATGCACCACACGTAACGGGCGTCACCGGTGCGGCCGCTTTCCTCGGCGAGGAAGGCGTGATCCGGGTAGGCGCGCTTGAGCTCCTTGACCAGTTCCAGCTCAACCTGACGGTCGACTTCGGAGACAAAGTCATAGCGCCGCTTCTCTTCCACCGCGATGGTGTCGAGACGATTCAGACTTCGGACGATCACTTGCGCGGCCTTGCGAACCGCGGCGACCGCCACATTGACTGCTGGTTTGCGCATAGACTTGCTGCGCCTGGTCGCGAAGGGCGGCGAAGCGTAACAAAGGGACCACTTGGAAACCAGCAATCCTGCACCTCAAAGCGAACAGATCGCGCCGGAACTGGCAGAAATCGCCCTGGTTCTGGTCGAAACCAGCCATCCGGGCAATATTGGCAGCAGCGCCCGAGCCGCCAAGACCATGGGTCTGCGCAAGCTGCTGCTGGTGTCTCCCCGGCGTTTTCCGGACGCCGATGCAACCGCATTGGCCTCTGGTGCGGACGATGTGCTCGATCAGGCCCAGGTCCACGATTCGCTGGATCAGGCCCTGGACGGCTATGGTGTGGCCTACGCCTGCAGCGCTCGTCGCCGCGGCATTCGCCTGCCCGAGCTCAATCCGCGCCAGTTCGCCGCGCATGCGCTGGCCCAGGCCCGCAGCGGCCCGGTCGCGGTGGTCTTCGGCAATGAACGGGTCGGATTGAGCAACGCCGAGATCGAGCGCTGCCAGTATCTGGTGCGGATTCCCTCCAATCCCGAGTTTGGATCGCTCAATCTTGCCGCTGCGCTGCAGCTGCTGACCTATGAGCTGCGGATGGCGGCACTGGAGCTGGTCGGCAAGCTCAAGGGCAAACCCGATCCGCGCATTCCCGCCCCGCTGGGCGAGATGGAGCGGATGTTCGTCCATCTGCAGCAGGTGCTGGAGCGGATCCGCTTCTTCGGCTCACGCTCGCCGGAGCGGATGATGGCGCGATTGCGCCGACTGCTGCAGCGCGGCCTGCCGGATGCCCACGAGGTAGCGATCATGCGCGGGATCCTGAGCCAGATCGAGTACATGCTCGATCACCCGGGGCGTGATGCCGGGCCTCAAGGGGTCTCCGAACAGGACCAGGGCTGATCCGTTTCGCCCCCCGGCGTCCCCTCGGAAGCCCCAATTGCGCATCCCCAAGTGCGGCAAGCCAGTCGGCTGCGGCTAAGAATCCGGCCAAGCGCTAGCGCTATGCTGCCGGCTGCGAATCAAGCGAGCGTCGATGAAGCGAGTCCTAATCCTGCTGTGGGCCAGTTGCTGGCTGATCTGCGCGCCGCTGTGGGCGCTGGAGCAACCGCCCGCGGCGCAGCTGCCGCCTGATGATGGTCCCTGGGTGGTGCGGGTCTGGTACCCGGACCGCGCGGCGCTGAGCGTGCTTACCGCCGAGCGGGAGCCGTGGGCGGTGCAGCACCGAGAAGGCTACGTGGTGGTTCAGATCGATGATCTGGGTGAGTTCCAGACGTTGCTCGATCGCGGCTTCAAGGCGCAGGTAGATGCCGATCTGACCGCGCTGCTGCGGCAGCCGCGCGGTCTGCGCAGCATCCCGGGCTTTGCCTGCTACCGGACGGTGGAGGAAACTCTCGATAGCCTGGCGCAGATGGCGATCAACTTTCCCGCGCTGGCCGAGCTGATCGACATCGGCGACAGCTGGGAAAAGCAGCAGGACCCGGGTAATGGCTACGACCTCAAGGTCCTCAAGCTGACCAACTCGGCGATCCCGGGGCCCAAGCCGCGAATGTTCGCGATGGCCTCGATGCACGCCCGCGAACTCACGCCGGCCGAGCTGTTGACCCGTTTCGCCGAGCAGTTGCTGGCCGGATTTGCCGATGATCCGCAGGCGCAGTGGCTGCTCAATCAGCACGAGCTCTATCTGATTCCCCAGGTCAACCCGGATGGCCGCAAGTTCGCCGAAATGGGCGATTTCTGGCGCAAGAACGTCAATGAGGCCTATTGCGGCGCCACCAGCGCCGACCGCGGTGCCGATCTCAATCGCAATTTCCCGTTTGAATGGGGTATGCACAATGGTTCCAGCGACTCGCCCTGCTCGGAGCTTTATCGCGGGCCGATTCCCGAGTCGGAGCCGGAAACCCAGGCGCTGACCGGCTTTCTGAGCCAGATTTTCCCCGATAGTCGGCCGGCCGATCTGCTTACCCCTGCGCCCGAGGAAACCCCCGGGCTGTTCATCGATCTGCACAGCGCTTCGGGTCTGGTGATCTGGCCCTGGGGTTTTGATCAGGTGCAGGCGCCCAATGGTCCGGCCCTGGCCAGGCTGGGCCGGCGCCTGGCCTGGTTCAACGACTATCTGCCGCAGCAGGCGATCGATCTCTACACCACCGACGGAACCACCACCGATTTCGCCTACGGCGAGCTTGGTGTGGCGGCAGCGGCCTATGAGTTGGGGACGGTGTTTTTTGAAAGCTGCAATGCCTTCGAAAACCGCATCCTGCCGGACAATCTGGCGTCACTGAACTACGCCCTGAATGTCACCCAGGCACCCTATCTGTTGCCGCGCGGCCCGCAGTTTGCCGAGCTCTACAGCGCGCTGGTGGAGATCGGTGAGCCGGCGCTGGTGCTGGGACGCCTGGTGGACAACCGTTTTGGCGGGGTTCTGGGCGCAGAGCCGGCGGACAATGTTGCAGGTGGCCTGGTGCATCGCGAACATGTCGATCAGCCAGCCATTGCCACGGTGCAGGCTGCCGATGGCAGTTTCGACGCGCCCGAGGAAGCGGTCTACGCCAGCGTGGATACCAGCGGAATGGCCAGCGGTCGTTATCTGCTGGTCGCGCAGGGAGTGGATCAGGCCGCCAGCAACGGGCCGCCGCACGCGACCTGGCTGGAAATCGCCAACCCCGGCGAAACCGGTCAGGTGAGCGGGCAGCTGACCGACGCGGCCAGCGGTCTGGCGATCACCGAAGTCGCCAGCGTTTTCGCCAGTGGTTTCGGGAGCCTGGGTGGCATGGCTGGCTATGGCATTCGATTGCCGCCGGGCACCCATTCGGTGCACGCCAGGGCGCCGGGCTATCTGGAGGCGCAGGCCGACGGCGTGGTGGTGCAGGCAGGCAACGTGAGCACCGCCGACCTGGCGCTTACTCCGATCTGCGAGCGCTTCATCGACGATGCCGAAGGCAGCATCGAGTGGCAGTTTGGCGGCGACTGGGGGAAGTCCGATGCGTACGCCTTCAGCCCCACTCAGGCCTACACCGATTCTCCACTGGGCGACTACCCGCCGAGCTCGGAAAGCGCGATGACGTCGCTGCCGCTGGACCTGCGGCAGCTGACTTCAGTGAAAATCGAGTTTGCCTCCCGTTGCGACACCGAGCGTGGCGCCGATCTGGGCCGGGTGGAATATCGGATTGGAGGCGAAGGGACCTGGACCGAGATCTACCTGTGCACCGGCGAACCGGACTGGAAGCTGATTGCCCGGGAGGTGCCGGCGCTGGATGGGGCCGATCAGGTGCAGATCCGCTTTCGCCTGACCGCCGACAGCGTGGTCGAACGCGACGGCTGGTATGTGGACGACATCCGGATCAGCGGTGGCTCGCTCAGCTGCCAGTTGTTCAATCAGTTCAGCGACGGCTTTGAGGGTCCCTGACCGAGTCGGCTGCCGCGCAACCGCTTGTCAGTAGCGCGACGGATCAACCTTCTCCAGTACCTTCGCGCGCCATTGTCCGATGCCTTGCGGCCACGCCCGTTCGCGGATGGCCTGCTCCAGCACCGCCCGGGTCGCAATCAGCTCGGGCGCCAGCCCCAGCGCTTCGGCAACCTCGCCCAGCGCCGCCCGCAGCGCCTTGACCGCCTGCTTCTGCGGTCCGTCAATCGGTGGTGGTGCCAGCGGAAAATCCGCCGGCATCTGCCCGCCGGCGGCCAGCGCGGTCCGCAGCGGTGTGGCCGAGGCCTGCGGGTCGCGACGACCGGCCTCCTTGAGACAGCGGACCACCGCCGCGTCATCGCCGCTGGCGCAGTGGGCGATGGCAATGGCCAGGCCGTTGTCGAGGATCCAGCTGCGCGGCTTGTCCTTGCGCTGGGCCTCGCGCTCGCGCCAGCGCAGCAGCAGGCAAAGCCGCCACTGGACCTGAGGTGGGTAGCTGCCGGCGTTGCGCTCGTTCAGGTGGGGATAGTCAGATGGCCCGGCCAGCACCCGGTCGATCTGGCGCAGGCATTCTTCCTCCAGCCATTCCCGCCGCCCCAGCCGCTCGATCTCTGGAAAAAGCTGGTCGGCCAGGGGCTGCAGATAGCGCACGTCGTCGGCGGCATAGTCACACTGGCGCGCGCTCAGCGGTCGCTTGAGCCAGTCAGACTGCTGCTCGCCCTTGCTGAGCTGCACGCCAAGGCGCTCGGCGACCAGCCGCTGGTAGCCAATCTGCCCCGGTACCCCGGACAGCTGGGAAGCGATCTGGGTGTCGATCAGGTTGACCGGACGAACGCCGCTCCAGCGCTCCAGAACCTCGATATCCTCACCGCCGGCGTGGATCAGCTTGGTGATCTGCGCATCTCCCAGCAGCTGGCCCAGCGGCGCGCCGGCGTCGATCGCCAGCGGATCCAGCAGATAGAGCTCTCCGGCCACCGCCAGCTGGACCAGGCCGAGTTCGGCGTAGTAGGTGCGCCGGCGCACGAATTCGGTGTCTATCGCCAGGCTTTTCGCGCTCCGCGCGCTGTCGACCACCTCATTCAGGGTTTGCGCATCGTCAATCCAGCGCCAGGCCTGCTCTCGGGCTGGCCCTGATTCATCTGCTCCGTCTACAGTAAGGCTTCCTGAACTCATCGTCGGTTTTGATCCTTGGTCAAGGCGCTGCGAAACAACCTGAGCTTTGTCTTCGCCCTGGTGATCATACTGGGCGCGGTCGGGGTGGGCGCCTATCGGCAGAAACTGGGTCAGCGTACCAGCGAGCGCTTGCAGCTGTTCGAGCCGATGACTGATGGCGAAGATCAGGCAGACGACGATGCTGATGGCCGCGGCGAACTGCTGGCCCAGCAGGATGCGGCCGATCCTTTTGACGGCGACGACGACAGCGAAGCGGTCGACGAACCGCTGCCCACCGAGCCAGAAGTCGAGCCCGACCGGCCGCCGGATGATCTGGTGATGGCGTTGGCCAAACTCGGCTCAGCGGCCGAGGAAGGACGCTATCTGGTGCCGGAGCAGGACAGCGTCGCGTGGTGGGCGGATTCGGCACTGCGGGTGGATCCAACGCAGGAGGATGCGCTGGTCGCGCTGGCCAGACTGGTCGATGACATCACCGCACTGGGGGCCGGAAAGCTGCCGGAGGAAGACTTGCCGGGGGCTGAAGTGACGCTGGAGACTCTAAAGCGGATCGAGCCCGATTCCACTCGCACCGCCGCCGTACAGACCGTGGTCGACAGCGCGAAGGAGCTGCTGACCCGGCTTCGGCGTTCGGAATCACTGCTGGCCGAAGAGGGCTTGAGTACCCGCCAGCTGATGCGTGCGGCCGGCGGCTTCCAGGCGGTGCTGGCGATCGATGATGGCAACCCCGCCGCGACCAAGGGGATCGAAGCGGTGCAGCGGCGGCTGGTCGATCTGGCGCTCGCGGCTGCGCAGGATTTCGATTTTGCCGCAGCCGACGCGACCATCGAGCAGGCCCGATCGCTGCAGGAGCGATCCCGAGTGGTGAACAGCGCCTCGGCGCAGCTGATGGCCTTCCGTGCCCAGAGCGAGGCCGATCTGCTCGCCGAGTTCGATTCGGCGCTGGACAGTCGTGACGTGGAAACCGCGCGGCGGGCGCTCAATCGCTTGCGCAAGTTCCTCGATGACAGCCGCCGCCTGCGCGCGCTGTCGCGCAAGCTCACCAACGCCGAGCTGTATGCCGGCTACGCACCCGGCGAAACCTTCACCGACAGCCTGCGCGGCGGCGGCCGCGGGCCGCGCATGGTGGTAATACCGATCGGGCGTTTCCTGATGGGGTCGCCGGAGTCCGAGGAGGGCCGCAATCGCAACGAGGGTCCGCAGCGCGAGCTGGCCTTCAGCAAGGGCTTTGCGATGGGCCAGACCGAAGTGACGGTGGGCGATTTTCGCGCCTTTGTGGAAGCCACCGGCTACGTGACCGAAGTCGAGCAGGAAGGGCGTTCGGATACCTACGAGGAGCGCACCGGACGCCTGGTGCTGCGCCGTGGCGTTACCTGGCAGCGCGACTACAAGGGCAGCCGGGCGCGCGACACCGAGCCGGTCCTGCACGTGAGCTGGAACGACGCGGCGGCCTATGCCAACTGGCTGTCCGAGGCCTCGGCCAGCGTCTACCGGCTGCCCAGCGAGGCGGAATTCGAGTACAGCCTGCGTGCGGGCACCCAGACTCGCTATTGGTGGGGCGACGGCGCGCCGGACCGGGTGCTGGCCAATTTGACCGGGGCCGAGGATGTGTCCAAGGGCAAGCGGCGCTGGGCCAATGGTTTTCCCGACTATGGCGACGGATTCTGGGGAACCGCACCGGTGCGCTCCTACGAAGCCAATCCCTTCGGGCTATTTGACATTGACGGCAATGCCTCGGAATGGGTGGCTGATTGTTGGCATGACAACTACTCGCGCGCCCCCAACGGGACCCAGCCCTGGGTCAACCCCGGCTGCGAACTGCGAGTGGTGCGGGGTGGTTCCTGGGGCAGTTCACCGGAACAGTCGCGCAGCGCCTATCGCACCGGCAACGGGGTCGAGAAGGGCGGTGCACGGGTAGGCTTCCGGGTCGCCCGGGAGCTCTGAGCAGGGGCTGGTGGGGCTCGATCGCGATCATCAACCGGCCGATCTTTGTTCGATATTGTCGATAGACCCGCGCGGCGAGCCGGTAAAGCCAGTATCATCCGCCGCCGGTGCTTAACAGGTAGTAGCAGCCAGACGTGTTTGAATTATTGCTAGTGGGTGGACCGGTGATGTGGCCGCTGTTCGCGGCTTCCGCACTGGCCATCGGGATCATCCTCGAAAGATTTTGGACCCTGCGTCGCAGCGCGGTGATTCCGCCGGCGTTGGGCGAAGAGGTACGGGCCTGGGCGCGCTCGCCGAAGCTGGATCCGGGTCACCTGGACAAGCTCCGGCAGAACTCGCCGCTGGGTGAGGTGCTGGCCGAAATCCTGCTCCACCGCGGTCGCTCACGCGAAGTGATGCGGCAGAAGGCCGAGGACGCCGGTCGTCAGGTGGTGCATCAGCTGGGTCGCTTTCTCAATGCCCTGGGGACCATCGCCACCATCTCGCCGCTGATGGGCCTGTTGGGAACAGTCATGGGCCTGATCCGCATGTTCCTGGTGATCAACACCGCCGGCATCGGCGACGCCAACAAGCTGGCCGGCGGCATCGGTGAGGCGCTGGTGGCCACTGCGACCGGGCTGGTCGTCGCCCTGGTCGCCTACATCTTCCATCGCCATTTGCGCGGCGTGGTGCAGGGCCTGGGCGTCGGCCTGGAGCGCGAAGCGGTGCTGTTGATCGACTCCCTGGAGCGCCCGGCGGAGTCCGCTGCCGCCAGCCCCAGCAGCGTCCGGGCGGTGCGATGAGATTTACCCAGGAAGCCGGCGATGAGGTGGAAATCAATGTGATTCCGCTGATCGACGTGATTCTGGTGCTGCTGATCTTCTTCATGGCCACCGCAACCTTTGATCAGCAGACCCGGATGAAGCTGAGTTTGCCGGAGGTATCGGATGTGCAGACCCAGGCGGACAAGCGTGAGTCACTGGTCTTGCAGATCAGCGCCGACGGCCGCTATTTCGTCGGCAGCAACGAGGTAATCAACGCACGGATCGAAACCCTCAAGGAGGCGCTGCAGCGCTTCGCCGGTGACGATCGTCAGCAGGCGGTCATCGTCCGCGCCGATGCCAGCGCGCAACATCAATTCGTGGTCACCGCGCTGGATGCGCTGGGGCAGCTGGGCTTTAGCCAGATCTCCATTGCCACGGTGAGGGCCGACGCGGAGAGCGAATGAGCGCCGCCCCCGATTCGGCCAGCAAGGGCCCGGTTTCCGAATCCCAGCTGGCCCGGGAGACCTTCGCCAGGCTGCTACGCCGTGCGCGACCGTACTGGCCGCTGGCGCTGGTCGCGCTGCTCGGCATGCTGATGGAGGCCGGGGTGGCGGCGGCCTTTCCGGCGCTGCTCAAGCCGATGCTGGACGACGTCTTCATTGCCCGTGACGAGACCGTCATCCGCTGGCTGCCGGGGTTCATCCTGGCGCTGTTCCTGCTGCGCGGCGTGGCGCTGTTTGTTTCCAACTACTCGGTGGCCAAGATCAATCGCGGGGTCATTCGTGATCTGCGCAATGCCTGCTTCGAGCGCTATCTGAACCTGCCGTCGAGCTATTTTGGCCGACACCAGAGCGGCGAGCTGAGCGCGCGATTGACCTACCATGTGGAACAGGTGGGGCAGACCTGCACCGAGGGACTGAAAATTTCGCTGCTGGACGGGCTCACCGTGGTCGGCCTGCTCGGGGTGATGTTCTATCGCTCGGTGGCGCTGACCCTGAGCGTGCTGCTGGTGGGGCCGCTGATTGCACTGCTGGTGGGGTATGTGGGGCGACGCTACCGGCGCATCTCGCGGTCGGTGCAGGCCTCGATGTCCGACGTGGCCCAGCTGGCTTCGGAGGCGGTGAGTGCCGAGCGGGAGATCAAGATCTATCGCGCCCGCTCGTTGTTCGAAGAGCGTTTCGAGCAGACCAACCGCGCTCACTATCGCGGGCAGATGAAAATTGCCGTGACCAACTCGATGAGCACCGCCACGGTCCAGTTCCTCGCCGCACTGGCGTTGGCCATGGTGATTTTCGTGGCGACCCGGCCGGGTCGGCTGGAAGGCTTAAGCCCCGGCGACTTCATGTCCTTCATCACTGCGATGTTGCTGATCCTGCCATCGCTGAAGCGACTGACCACGGTGCAGGCGATGATCGGGCGCGGGCTGGCTGCGGCCGAGAGCCTGTTCGAACTGCTTGACGAACCGATCGAGGACGAAAGTCGCGGGGAAGCGCTGGCTCGCGAGCAGGTGCGCGGCGCGCTGGCGCTGCGTGGCGTGAGCATGCGCTATGCCGATGATCGGGCACCGGCGCTGGACCGGATCGATCTGGCGCTGCCCGCGGGAAAGATTACCGCTCTGGTCGGGCGTTCAGGCAGCGGCAAGACCACGCTGGCATCGCTGCTGGCCCGTTTTCGTGATCCTCAGGAAGGACAGATACTGCTTGATGGCCGCCCGCTGAGCGATTTCCGCCTGTCCGATCTGCGCGCGCAGATTGCGCTGGTCAGCCAGCACGTGGTGCTGCTCAACGACAGCATCGCCGCCAACATCGCCCTGGGTAACGGCGGTCAGGCCGATCGCGCAGCCATCGTTGCCGCGGCGCAGGCCGCGCACGTGAGTGAATTCGCCGACCAGCTGCCGCAGGGGCTGGATACGCCCATCGGCGAAAACGGCGCCAGCCTGTCCGGCGGGCAGCGCCAGCGGATCGCGATCGCCAGAGCAATCCTCAAGGACGCCCCGATCCTGATTCTGGATGAGGCGACTTCGGCCCTGGACAACGAATCGGAGCGGCTGATCCAGTCGGCGCTGGACACCATCACCCGGGGCCGGACCACGCTGGTCATTGCTCATCGGCTGTCGACGGTGGAAAACGCCGACCTGGTCGTGGTGATGGAAGCGGGTCAGGTGCTGGAGCAGGGCTCACACCAGACCCTGCTGGCGGCCGGGGGCGCCTATGCGCAGCTCTATCGCAGCCAGCTGGAGGAGCCCGAAGATGGCGAGGCTGACTGAGCGCTGGTCACAGGCGCTGCAGGCAGGCTGGTACAGCGACCAGCCGATCCCGGCTGGTTTACGCGCGGCAGCCAGGCTGTACAGCGGGCTGCGCTGGCTCAACGCGTGGCCCTGGCGGCTTGGCTGGCGGGTGCCGGCGGCGCTGAAGGTGCCGGTGCTGGTGGTCGGCAACCTGACCGTGGGAGGCACTGGCAAGACCCCGCTGGTGCTGGCCATCGTGGAGCATTTGCTGGCGCAGGGGATGCGTCCGGGGGTGGTTTCCAGGGGTTATGGCAGGCGCAGCCGCGGGCTGCGTCGGGTCAGCGCAGAGAGTAACGCCACCGAGGTCGGCGATGAGCCGGTGCTGATTGCGCGCCGCACCGGGGTCCCGGTGGCGGTCGCCGAGCGTCGGGTGGAGGCCGCGCGCCTGCTGCTGGCCAAGGGCGAAGCGAATGTGATCGTGGCCGACGATGGCCTGGAACACCACGCGTTGGCCCGCAACATGGAAATCGTGGTGGTGGATGCTCAGCGCGGCTTCGGCAACGGACAGCTGCTTCCGGCCGGACCGCTGCGTGCGCCGCTGCAGCGCCTGGACGGGGTGGATCTGCTGGTTTCCAACGGCGGCAGCGGGCACGGCGCTTACGCCATGCGGCTGCAGCCGGACCGGCTCAAGCGCTTTCGCGATGGGGTGGAGATCAACCTGGGCTGGCTGCGCGGCCGCTCGGTCACCGCGATTGCCGGGATCGGCAACCCTGCGCGCTTTTTCAACTTGCTCGAAGGCATGGGCGCTCAGCTGGAGGCGACCATTGCGTTGCCCGACCACGCCGACGCCGAACGGCTGCGGGCCTCGATGCTAGATTGCGGGCCGGTGATCATGACCGAGAAGGACGCGGCCAAGCTCACGCCCAGTGTCGAAGAGGCAGAGATCTACGTGCTCGCGGTGCAGGCTCAGCTGCCGACCGAGTTCTGGCAGGCCTTCGACGAAATTCTGAAACGCATCACCGAGGACGGGTAAGATCGCCGCTATGACTAAAGTCGTCATTGCCATTCCGGCACGCTTCCAATCGGTCCGTCTTCCCGGCAAGCCTTTGCGCCGCCTGGCCGGTCGCCCGTTGATTGCGCACGTGATCGACCGGGCGCGGGAAGCTGGCGATCTTCCGATCATCGTCGCCACCGACGACATGCGGATCGCCGAGGTCGCCGAGACCTTTGGGGTGCAGGTCTGTCTCACCGATGCCGACCACCCCAGCGGAAGCGATCGATTGTCTGAATGTGCCCGGCGGATGAACTACGGCAAGGACACCATCCTGGTGAACTTGCAGGGCGACGAGCCGCTAATGCCGGCCGCCTGCCTGATGCAGGTCGCCAAGCTGTTGCATGATCACCCCGAGGCCGCCATCGCAACGCTGGCGACCCCGATCACTGACGCCAACTCGCTGTTTGATCCGAACGTGGTCAAGGTGGTCTGCGACCAGCAGGGCTACGCGCTGTATTTTTCACGTGCGCCGGTGCCGTGGGCGCGTGACGCCTTTGCCAAGGATCGCCAGCGCCTGCCGGCAGGATTGGGCGCCAGACGGCACATCGGCCTCTACGCCTATCGGGTGGGCGCGCTGCACCAGTTCACCAAGCTGCCGCCCTCAACCCTGGAGCAGGCCGAATCCCTGGAGCAGCTGCGGGCGCTGGAGAACGGACTGAAGATCGTGGTGGCCAACGCCCGCGCGCCGGTGCCGGCGGGAGTCGATACCGAAGAAGACTTGCAGCGGGTGGAGAAACTGCTGGAGTCCGGGGTGACCCTGAACGGGGTGGCTTCAACCGTTGAACCGGTGGCGCTGCGGCCCACCCAGCGGCAGTTCAAGGTCGCCTTCGTGTGCATGGGCAACATCTGCCGATCGCCGCTCAGCGAGGCGCTGGCGCGTTCGGTAGCCAAGCGTAACGGACTGGGTGACTGGCTGGAGGTGGCCTCACGTGGCACTCACGCCAGTCATCAGGGGGATCCTGCGGACCTGCGCGCGCAGGGACTCGCCAGGCGGATGAAGCTGGATCTGCGCGCACATCGCGCGCAGCGCCTGCAGACCGAGGATTTCCGCCAATTCGATCTGCTGATCGCGCATGATCAGGCCAACCTCAATCAGATGCGTGCGCTGTGTCCGCCCGATCGCCGTGATCGTCTGCGATTGTTGCTGGACTTTGCGCCAGAACTGCAACAACGTGAGGTTCCAGATCCTTACAATGGCAGCGACGCCGACTTCGCGCGGGCCTTTGGATTGATAGACAGCGGGATCAAGGGCTTGTTTGCCTGGATCGGCCGGCAGCTGGAAAAGCGCGGTGGCGCACCGGCCCGCCAAGGGATGACTCACCGGGAGTAGCAGCATGGATAGTTCAGGCCAATCGCTCTATCTGCACGAATGGCCAGAAGGGCTGGAGTGGGTCAATTGCGAGGCACCGCCCCGGCTCTCCGATCTGCGCGGGAAGGTGATCATCCTGATCTGCTTCAACGGTTCCAGCGTGCTCTGTCAGCAGCAGCTGGAAGAGCTGCGCGAGCTGCAGAATCACTATCATGACGGGGTTGCCCTGGTTGGCATCCACACGCCCAAGTATTCCCACGAGACCCGCAACGAGGCGGTGCTCAAGGCGATCAACCGGATGTTCATTCGCTTTCCGGTCGCCAATGATCGGGAATACGCGGCCTGGCGCAGCTTCAGCATCCCGGCCTGGCCCTGCGCCACTCTGATCGACTGTGATGGTCAGATCATCGCCAGCTACGCCGGCTATGGGCGCGCAGACGAGATCACCGCCAGGGTCGAGAACCTGCTCGATCGCGCTGGACTTTCCGACCAGCGCAACTATGAGCCGGTGCCCGGCGCACGCAAGCCCGAGCCGCGCAAGGCATTGAGTTTTCCATCGCGGATCATCGCCACTCGAAGCCAGCTGTATCTGTCCGACAGCGGCAGCAACAAGATCTATGAGCTGAATTTCGACGGCGTGGTCAGCCGGGTCTTTGGGACTGGCAACGCCGGCCTGTGGGATGCCCGTGGGTCGGAGGCGGGATTCAACAATCCGCAAGGGCTGGCCTACGGGGCCGAGATGCTCTACGTCGCCGACTGCGGCAATCATTCCATCCGTCGGATCCGGCTGGTCAACGGCGAGGTGGAAACCGTCTGCGGTACCGGCAAGCTGGCTCCGGCGACGGACAAGGACTTTGGATTACCCAAGGAAACGCCGCTGGCTTCGCCGCTGGACGTGGCGGTGCATCAGGAGCGGCTGTTTATCGCCGCAGCGGGATTCCAGCAGGTGCTGGAGCTGGACATGGGCCGCGATCGGCTGCGGGTGTTTGCCGGCAATGGCCGCGCCGATCTGGCCGACGGCAGCGGCGGATTTGCCAGCTTCGCCGAACCTTGCGGGTTGAGCGTCGCCCGCGACACCCTTTTCGTGGCGGATTCGGGTAACTCGGCACTACGCGCCATCCGTATTGCCGATACCCGGGTTCAGACCCTGCTGGGTCTGGGCCCGTTCGACTATGGCGACGTGGACGGCAATGCCACCCTGGCCCGGCTGCAGCATCCGATGGCAGTGTTTGCCGACGGCGCCCGCGGCCTGATCTGGATCTGCGACACCTACAACAGCAAGATCAAGGTCTATTCGCTGGCCAAGGGTGAGGTGAAAACCCTGAACCTCAAGTATGGGCTGAATGAGCCGCGCGGGATCTGCGTCGCCAACAACGCCGTATGGATTGCCAACACCGGCGCCCACGAGGTGCTGCGTCTGGACCTGAAGACCGGGCGCTTGAGCCGATTGCCGGTCGGCGAAGGGGGCGAGTAGGGTCGCAAACGGCCAGCGCCGCCTGGGTCGCGCTGGCGACCGCGCGGAACCAGCTTGCACAAGGTTGCGATGACCCCATCTTCTGGTGCCTGGACTGATCAATACCCTGCGGACACCGCTGCCTGACCATGGACCATCACAGCCCGCAATCTACCGCGTTTGACGGGAAGGCCTACGCGCGCCGATTGACCACCGGACCAGGGGTCTATCGGATGCTCGATGGTGAGGGCAATGTGCTTTACGTGGGCAAGGCAGCCAATCTGCGCAAGCGGGTGGAGAGCTACTTCGGCAGACAGCCCAAGGAGGCGCGGATTGCCACCATGGTCGCCCAGGTGGCCGCGATGGAGGTCATCGTAACCCGCACCGACGGCGAGGCGCTGCTGCTCGAGGCGCAGCTGATCAAGTCGCTCAAGCCGCGCTACAACATCGATCTGCGCGACGACAAGAGCTACCCCTTTATCCGCCTGAGTGCGCATGAATTTCCGCAGCTGAGTTTCTATCGCGGTGCGCGTGATCGTCCGGGCAGATTCTTCGGTCCCTTCCCCAGCGCGCAGGCGGTGCGGATCACCCTGAACCAGCTGTTTCGCCTGTTTCGGTTGCGCCAATGCGAGGACAGCGTCTTCAAAAATCGCAGTCGCCCGTGCCTGCAGCACCAGATCGGCCGCTGCAGCGCGCCCTGCGTAGGGTTGATCGACGAAGCGGGCTACGCCCGCAGCCTGCGCCACGCGGTGATGTTTCTCGATGGCGAAAGCGAAAGTCTGTTTGCCGAACTGGGCAGCGAAATGGAGCAGGCGGCAGGCGAGCTGCGCTACGAGCGCGCGGCGGAACTTCGCGATCAGATTGTGGCCCTGCAGCGGGTACGCGGTAGCCAGTTCGTCCAGGGTGAACGCGGCGAGCTGGACGTGGTGGCGGTGGCGGTGCGCGACGGGCGGCCCTGCGTGGAAGTGCTGTTCTTCCGTGGCGGACTGAGCCTGGGCAATCGCAGCTATTTCCCGCGTGCGCCGGGTACTCTGGATCCGGCCGAGATACTGCGGGCATTTCTACTGCAGCACTATCTGAGCCTGCCGCCGCCGGCCGAACTGCTGCTCAGTCACCCGATCGAAGACCAGCAACTTCTGACCGAACTGCTCATCGAAACCCACGGCAGGCGGACCCGACTGGTAGCCAGTCCCCGCGGCGAGCGGGCGCGCTGGGTGGAAATGGCACTGCGCACGGCGGAAAATGCGCTGGCGGCGCGGGCTGCGGATGCGGCCAGCGCGGGCGCGCGAATCGACGATCTTGCCCAGCTGCTGGAGCTGGATCAGCTCGAGCGCATCGAGTGCTTTGACATCAGCCATACCCAAGGCAGCGAGACCGTGGCCAGTTGCGTGGTGTTCGGCCGCGAAGGGGCGATCAAGGCCGATTATCGGCGCTACAACATCAGCGGGATCACCCCGGGGGACGACTACGCCGCCATGCATCAGGCGCTGAGCCGGCGCTTCAAGCGACTGGCCGGTGGCGACGGCAAGTGTCCCGATCTGCTGCTGATCGACGGCGGGCGAGGGCAGCTGGCGCAGGCCCAGCAGGTGATCGAGGAAATGCAGGTGACCGGGGTTACCCTGGTTGGGGTGGCCAAGGGCGAGGAGCGTCGCGCCGGCGAGGAGAGCCTGTGGCGGGTCGATGATCCGCGCCCGCTACGGCCGCCCGCGCACCGCCCAGGTGCGCTGCTGGTGCAGCAGGTCCGCGACGAAGCCCATCGCTTCGCGATCACCGGCCATCGTGCGCGGCGCGGCAAGCAGCAGATGCAGTCGTCGCTGGACGGCATCAGCGGGGTAGGCGACAAGCGCCGCCGGGCGCTGCTCAAGCAGTTTGGTGGATTGCGTGGTCTGGAACGCGCCGGGGTAGAGGACTTGATGCAGGTGGAGGGGATTTCGCGCGCGCTGGCCGAGCGCATCTATGCCCATCTGCACGGTTGAGTGCGTGGTCACTGCGGGGCGTGCAGCGAACGATCAGCGGTGCAGCGTTATGGACCTGTACAGTCCCGCGAGACTCCCGCCACGAACATTCAGGAATAATCCGGGCTAGACTCTCCCGCATGTTCAGACTGACTCTTCCCACCGCGCTGACCCTGATGCGGATGGCGCTGATTCCGGTGCTGGTGCTGCTGTGCTATCTGCCCTGGCCGCTTGGGCGCACGCTGGCGGCATGGATTTTCCTGGCGGCCGCACTGACCGACTGGCTGGATGGCTGGATCGCTCGCCGCTACAACCTGACCTCGGCTTTTGGTGCCTTTCTGGACCCGGTGGCCGACAAGCTGATGGTGGCGGCGACCCTGATCGTGCTGGTCCAGCAGCATCCCTCGATCCCGCTGGCATTGTTGGCGGTGGTGATCATCGGTCGTGAGATTTCAATCTCGGCGCTGCGCGAATGGATGGCGGAGATGGGGCAGCGCGGGATCGTCAAGGTCGGCGCCCTGGGCAAGTTCAAGACCATTGCGCAGATGACCGCGCTGACTCTGATGCTCTACCGCGACCCACTGTTCGGGCTACCGACCTATCAGATCGGCTACGCCCTGCTGGCGATCGCCGCGGTGCTAACGGTGTGGTCGATGGTGCGCTACCTGCAGGCGGCGATGGCCGGTTCTGCACGGCTGGAAAGGGCTTCGGCGGCCGATGAATGAGTGCCTTCGGGTGCCCGCGCCGGGCACTCAACGGCCGATCCGATCACCCGGTGCTTGACACAGCCGGACTCTCTCCCCAAACTACGCGGCTTCACGATTCCCGGATAGCTCAGTCGGTAGAGCAAGTGACTGTTAATCACTGGGTCGCAGGTTCGAGTCCTGCTCCGGGAGCCAGATTCCAGACCAAGCCCGCCACGCGCGGGCTTTGTCGTTTTTGCGGTAGCGGAGACCGACCCTGATGAGCCCAGACCTGTCCCGATTTGACCGCGTGCGCGCGGTGCGCTTCGCCGATTCCGTGGTCTATCTGCTGGACCAGCGGCTGCTGCCCGCCGAGCAGATCGAACTGCGCTGCGAGACTGTCGCTGCGGTGGCCCAGGCGATCACCGACCTGGTGGTGCGCGGGGCGCCGGCGATCGGCATCACCGCGGCCTACGGCGCGGCCATGGCCGCCCGGCAACGGCTGGCTGAGGGCGGCGATTTCCATACCGACTGGCAAACTGATCTGGCGCTGCTGGGGGCGGCTCGTCCGACCGCGGTCAACCTGGTCTGGGCCATCGAGCAGGTTCGTAACGCCTGCGCGGGGCTGTCGGCCGAGGATGTGGTCAGAGTGGCCCAGGAGACTGCCGACGAAATCGCCCGCGCCGATCTGGCGGCCAACTACCGGATGGCCGAACTGGGCGCGCAGTTGATCGAAGCCGGGTCGGGCGTGTTGACCCACTGCAACACCGGCTCGCTGGCCACCGGCGGTTTGGGAACTGCGCTGGGCGTGGTTCGCGCCGGCGTCGCCAGCGGGAAAGTCAGCCGGGTCTACGCCGCCGAAACTCGACCCTGGTTGCAGGGTGCCCGTTTGACCCTTTGGGAGCTGATGCAGGACGGGATCGAGGTGCAACTGGTCGCCGACGGCGGTGGGGCCTGGCTGATCTCGCAGGGCAAGGTGCAGTGGGTGATCGTCGGCGCCGACCGGGTTTGCGCCAATGGCGATGTCGCCAACAAGATCGGCACCCTGGCCCACGCCTGTGCGGCCAGACAGTTCGGCGCAAAGTTCATGGTGGTTGCGCCCTGGTCGACCGTCGATCTGGGCACCGCCAGCGGTGACTTGATCGAGATCGAACAGCGCGACCCCAATGAATTGCTGTCGTACCGGGGCACCCAGGTGGCACCGGATCAGGCGCGCGCCTACAACCCGGTCTTTGACGTGACCCCGGCTCGCCTGGTCGACGCCCTGGTGACCGAGCGCGGGGTGATCATTGCGCCAGACACGGCAAAGATCTCTGCGCTGGCAGACTGATCGGGACTCCGATCGGCCTCGCGCGCGTGCGCGCTCGCGCGCGAGATCGGCCGAGATGATAGAATTGTGAGTCTTCTATGACGCATCGCCGTCGATGCGTCGTCGTTTCACCACGACATCGAACATTCCTTCAAGGATCCCGGCATGGCAGAGCTGGCAAGAGAGATCTTGCGCATCAACATCGAAGACGAGATGCGTCAGTCCTATCTGGACTACGCGATGAGCGTCATCGTTGGTCGAGCGTTACCCGACGTCCGTGACGGACTCAAACCGGTTCACCGGCGCGTGCTCTACGCCATGCATGAGTTGGGCAACGACTGGAACAAGCCTTACAAGAAATCGGCCCGCGTGGTCGGT
>JAGRJL010000149.1 GCA_020442775.1 Lysobacterales bacterium
ACTTTTTCCCTACACAACGCTCTTGCGTTCTGTAGGATGTTGTGAGCGCCAGCGAACCGCATCGATAGAGGGCTGGGGTCGTTCGTGATCCCAGGGTCATGGTCCTGGTGATCCGGGTGAAGCTTTGAAGATCGGTCGTCGATGGAGGGCGGCTGTCGTCCCCCAAATCTCCTGCAGACGCGACCGATGCGGTTCGTTCCTCACCGCATCCTACGGAGGAAACAAGCGGGCGCTGGTGATCCGGAATGGGCGGTGGCGCTGGCGCCAAACTGGTGCCCGGTGCCTTGCAACTGATTGCCGACTGGGTGCTCTGACAGAGCAATCCGATGCGGCTAGGGTTCACCGCATCGGACTGCCGAAACTAGCTGGCTGCAGCGCCGATCCTGGCGCTGATCTTGGCCAGCTGTGCGCGAATCTCGTCGTCCACTTCTTCCGGCTTGATTCGGGAGATGATGCTGCGCAAGACGCGGATTTCGTTTTGGTCGTACTGACCGTCGCGCTCGGCGATGGCGATGATCTCGGCCAGCTCGCTGGCGTCCAGCTTGCCGCCGTTGGCAAAGCCTTCCATGGATTTGAAAATCATGTCCAGATGGTCGCGGGGTTCGTTCATGTGCAGCCCTGTGCTGTTGTCGATGAACTCATAGTCTGGGCGGCCTTGCGATTACGCAAGGCCTTCACTGGTCGATTCCGGCTGGCTTCGCGGATGCGTGAAGCGCATCACCATCGTCAGCAGGGCGGGCAGGAAGGTCAGTGATACCGCGAGGCTGAACAGCAGTCCGAACAGCACGATGGCGCCGACCCCGCGGTAGAGCTCTACACCCGCCCCTGGAATGAAGACCAGCGGCGCCAGTCCGAATAGCGTTGTGGTGGTGGACATCAACATCGGCCGCAGCCGCACCTGAACCGCGGCAATCACCGCATCGACCACGCCGTGCCCTTCACGGCGCAGCCGCAGCGCCTGATCCACCAACAGAATGGGATTGTTGACCACGGTTCCAACCAGAATCAGAAAGCCCAGCATGGTGATCATGTCGAAGGGCTGGCTGACGAACAGATTGAGCAGGGCCAGACCGATGATGCCGCCGGCAATCCCAAGCGGCACGGTGGTCAGGATCAGCAGCGGATAACCCCAATGAACGAAAATGGCGACCAGAATCAGGTAGCACAGCACCACCGCGACCAGGAAATTCCCTGACAGGGCCTGTCGGGTGGCGTCCAGCTGATCGCTGGCGCCGGAGAAGTCGATGCTCACCCCGGGCGGGATCAGTCCCTCATCGTAGAGTCCGCGGACCACCTCTGTGCGCACCGCCTGTACCGCGGTTTCCAATGGCACCGAGCGCGGCGCGATGATGTTCAGGGTCACCGTGCGTTTGCCGTTGACCCGGCGCAGGGTCTCGGTGTCGACGGTTTCGACGATCTCCGCCAGCGCCCGCAGGGGCAGTACCGCGCCGGCTGGCGTGTGGATTGGCAGATCGGGAATCGCGCTCAGCGACTGCGCGCTCAGCGCCGGGCCATAGAGGTAGATATCGATCTTGTCGTTGTTTAAGAAGAACTCATCGACGAAGGCGCCGTCGCTCAAGGCGGCGACGGTGAAGCCCAGCGCCGGTGCACTCAGACCCAGTTCGGCCAGCCGCTCCCAGCGCGGGCGCAGCTGGATCAGCGGCTGTCCCAGCACCAGCGAAGAGGGGCTGGAGCCAATTCGCGGGCCGTCGAAGGCCTGCTCCGCGCGCCGATAAGCCGCCTCGGCCACCGCGTAGATCTCGGCCAGGTCCGGCCCAGAGATATCCAGATTGACGCTGCGGGTGCCGCCGTCATTACTGGAGATGATCGAGCCGCGGGAAGAAAAGGCGCGCATCCCCGGATAAGCCCGGAAGCGCTGGTCGATGGCGTCCATCAGCGCGTTGATCTGGCCGGGATCGATAGTCTCGGCAATGATCCGCAGCGAGCCCGGCGAAACATTCAGATTGAGCGAGCGAATCGCCGGCACCGCGGCGCTCCCGCTTGCAAATGCCGCCGGGTCTGCGCCAACGAAGGGCTGCAGCTGTTCCTGCAGCTCGGCGCCGATCAGCGCCATTTCCTGCAGGCTATAGCCGGGCGGGGCAATCATCACCGAGAAGGTCTTGGCTTCTTCTCCCTCGGGCAGATATTCCGCTGCCGGGGTTAGCAGTCCGGCCAGCACTAGGGTGCCAACCAGAACCCCGCCCACGCTCAGGCCGCGGCTGGTCGGGGTGGCGATGAGTCGGCCCACAATCTGCGACACCCCTTCGCTGAAGCGGTGGGTGGAATCGGCTGCCGAGCGCAGCCCCACTCTCGCCGCCAGCGCCGGAATGATGCTGATCGCGACCAGCATCGAAGTGAGAATTGCCGCAGCGATCGCAATCGCGACGTCCGAATAGAGCTGGCCGGCTTCCTGGGCGATGAACAGCACTGGCGCAAACACCAGCACCGTGGTCATGGTCGATGCGAGCAGCGCCGGCCAGACCTCGCGCACGCCGGCCAGCGCGGCGTCAAAGCGGCTCATCCCCTGGCGCCGGAGCCGCTCGATGTTCTCCAGCACCACGATGGTGTTGTCCAGGGTCATGCCCATGGCGAAGGCAACCCCGGCCAGCGAGATCACGTTGATCGTGCGCCCGCCCAGCTGCAGCCCCAGAAACGCGGCGATGGTGCAAAGCGGCAGGCCGACAATCGCGATCAATGTGGCCGGCAGCGAGCGCAGGAAGAAATAAAGCACCGCGCAGGCCAGCAGGGCGCCGATCGCCAGGTTCTGCCAGACGTTGGCGATTGAGTCTTCCACATAGCGCACATCGTCGGAGGTGAGGAACATCTGCAGCCCGATCGGCTCCAGCAGATCGCGGTTGATCTCCGCCACCGTGGGCAGCATCTGCCGCTTGATCTCGATGACGTTGGATCCTGGCTCGCGGCGCACCGACAGGCTCAGTCCCGGCTGGCCGTTGGCGAAGGACAGCTGACGGATCTCGGAGTGGTCGGCGCGCACCTCGGACACATCGCGCAGCCGGGTGAGCTTGTCGCCCTGCTCGGCGATGATCAGCTCACCCAGCGACTGCACGCTGTCGAAGCGTCCCACCGTGCGCAGCAGATAGCGGCGCTTGCCGCTGTCCACGTCGCCGCCGGAATAGTCGCGATTGCGCGCGCGGATCGCATCGCGTACCTGCACCAGACTGATCCCGCGCTGGGCCAGCCGCTGGGGATCGACGATCACCTGGATCTGGCGCTCGGCGCCGCCGCCCACCGAAACCTGGGAGACCCCGGGCACCCGCTCCATCCGGGTGCGCACGTTGTCTTCCACAAAATCGCGCATCAGGTCGATATCGACCTGCAGCGGATTGCCCGGCAGCGGCACCACCCGGAAATACATGAAGGCGTTGGATGAAAAGGAGCTGGACGAGAGGCTGGGTTCGTCGACGTTCTCCGGGTAGCTGGGTACCTGGCTGAGCGCGTTGCTGACCTGGATCAGGGCCTGATCGATGTCGGTGCCGAAGGGGAATTCCAGATCGATCTCGGCGCGGCCGGTGGAGGCCGAAGAGAGCATCCGCGACAGATTGGGCACGCTGCGCAGATACTCCTCCTGCTCGATCAGGATCTCCTTCTCCACGTCCTGCGGGGTCGCACCCGGCCAGCGGGTCTCCACTGAAATCGAGCGCACCTCCAGATCGGGAATCATCTGCACCGGAATGCGCAGCGCGGCGAGGGTGCCCAGCACCGCGATGATCAGCACGATCACGCTCATCAGGGTGCCGCGTTGGAGCATGGCGTTCAGCATGAGTCGGCTCGATTCTCAGGGTCCGGATGGGAGAGGAAGGAGGAGCTGGCGGGACGCTAGCGGAGCTCGACCGCCGCCCCCTCGCGCAGCCGCTCATTGCCCCGATCGACCACCCGCTCGCCGCCGCTGATGCCGCCGCGGATCTCGACCTGGTCGGCGACCGTGACACCCAGCTTTACCTGACGGGCGCGTGCCAGCGGACCGCTGCTGCTGTCCTCCACCAGCCAGATCCCGTGGGTGCCGTCTGGATAGCGGATCACGGCATCGCGCGGCAGGGTCCAGACCTGCGCCGCCTGGCCGATCGCGAGGGTGGCCTCGCCGGACATCCCGGGGGCCAGATTTTCCGCCTCGGCCGCTGGCGACAGCCTGACCAGGAAGGTGCGCGCGGTCGGATCCTTGACCGGGACGACCGCGCTGACCACCGCCGGAATCTGCTTGGTCAGCGCGTCAATACTGAGCATCGCCCGATCGCCCAGGGTGATTCGGTTGTGCAGCTCCTGGGGTGCCTGAAGGTCGAAGCGCAGCGCCTGCGAATCGATCAGGTCAAAGGTGGGGGAGGAAGGATCCACCCATTCGCCCAGATCGACCTGGCGCGCGCTGATCACCCCCGCGAATGGGGCCTTCAATGTGTGCCGCTGAACCCGCTCGCTGGCAAGGGCCAGATCGGCACGCGCACTCGCCACCGCCGCGAGCTGAATCCGTGCCTCGGCTTCGGCAGCGCGAGCCTGGGTGCGGGCGATGTTCTTCTGATCGGCCAGCTGTGCCGATTCCTCACTCACCCGCCGGGCCTCTTCCTGGCGGGTCCGTGCCTCGGCCAGGGCGGCTTCGGCGCGAGCCGCCTGCAGCTTGACCAGGGTGGCGTCCAGCCGCAGCAGGGCCTGGCCGGCGCTGACCTGGTCGCCGACATCGACCAGCAGCTCGGCCACCACCCCGGATTCCCGCGACGACAGCTGGGCGCGGCGCAGCGCGACCAGGCTGCCGCTGAGCACCCGCTGCTCGGTCAAGGGCTGTTGAGTTGGCTGGACGGTCCGTACCGGAATCCGCTCTTGAGCCTGGGATGGAGCGGCGATCAGCAGGCTTGCAGCGCAAAGGGCAAGCAACGAGGGCAGGGATCTGCGCATGGTCGGCTGGCAAGTGGCGGAAAACAGACCTTATGGCAGACAATGTCGCCGCGATGCAAAGGTCCCCCGACCACGAATGCCCTGTCCGGGTGTGACTTTAGTCCCCGACTCGATGAGAAGGTCCAAGATGCACACCGTTTACGGCATGAGCGCTTCCGGCAACTGCTACAAGCTCCAGCTGCTGCTGGCACAGCTCGGTCAGCCCTATGCCTGGGTGGAGGTCGATATCCTCAACGGCGAGTCCCGGCAGGCGGAGTTTCTGGCGAAAAACCCCAATGGTCGGGTGCCGCTACTGGAGCTGGAGGACGGTCGCTGCCTGCCCGAGTCCAACGCCATCCTTTGTTATCTGGCCGAAGGCTCGGACTACAGCCCCAGCGATCCCTGGCATCGGGCGCAGATGCTGCAATGGATGTTCTTCGAGCAGTACAGCCACGAACCCTACATTGCAGTCGCGCGCTTCATCTCGCGCTTCCTGCCAGCAGACCATCCGCGTCGCGCCGAGCTGCCGCGGCTGCTGGAGCACGGGCACCAGGCGCTGGCGGTGATGGAGCAGCACCTTGCCGACCGCATCTTCTTCGCCGACTCTGGCTACAGCCTGGCCGACATTGCGCTATTCGCCTACACCCAGAACGCGCATGAGGCCGGCTTCGATCTCTCCGCCTATCGTGCGCTGCGCAGCTGGCTGGACCGGGTCCGTTCGCAGCCGGGCTTTGTCGCCCAACAGGCCTGATCAGGAAGCGAAGTGGTAAGCGGCGGGCGAGCGCCCCGCCGTCTCCGTGCGGGGAGCGAGATTGCTAGCATGAGCCCCTGATCGCGCAGGGAGCCAGCCATGTCCGAGATCCTGTTTCAGCATGAAGAGCAGGTGCAGGCCTTTTTCGCCGGCATCAACAATCGCGACGTGGCGGCGATCGAGGCGGCGCTGGAGGAAATGACCTCCAGTGAGGCGGTGCGCGCACTGCTGATGCTCAAGGAAGAAGACCGTACCGCGACCCTGGAGCTGATCGGCCCCACCTTTGCCGCCGATCTGGTCGAGGAGATCCCCACCGAGCAGGCCGCCGAGATCGTCGAGCAGCTCGATGAGGCCAAGGCCGCCGAGATCATCGAGGAGATGAACGCTTCCGACGCGGTGGACATCATCCAGGACCTGGATGCCGCCGACGCCGAGCTGATCCTCAATCAGATGGACAGCGAGGATGCTGCGGCCATCCGCAAGCTCGCGCGCTACGACGAGGATGTGGCCGGCGGCCTGATGACCCCGGACTGTCTGAAGTTTCACGAGAGCCAGACCGTCGCCGACGTGATCGCCTTCCTGGTCTCCGATGAGGAGGAATTCGAGACCTATCAGACCCAGCATCCCTATGTGGTGGATCACCGCGAAAAGCTGGTGGGCGTGGTGTCGCTGCGCAAGATTCTGGGCTCGCGTCGCTCGATGGCGCTGTCGGAGCTGATGGCGCCGGCCGACAGCGTCTCGCTGCTGACCCCGCTGGAGGATCTGGAAGACGTCTTCGACGATCATCCCTATCTGTCGATCCCGGTCACTGACGGGCGTGGTCGGCTGGTCGGCGCGGTGACTCGCGAGGCAGTCGACGACGCCACCATCGAGCGGGTGGAGCGCGACGCACTGAAGACCTCCGGTCTGGTCGAAGATGAGCTGCGCTCGATGCCCACTCTGCTCCGTGCGCGGCGGCGCTTGTCCTGGCTGACCGTCAACATCGGCCTCAACATTCTCGCCGCGAGCATCATTTCCAGCTACGAAGAGACCCTGGCCGCGGTGATCGCGCTGGCAGTCTTTTTACCGATGGTGTCGGACATGTCTGGCTGCAGCGGCAATCAGGCGGTGGCGGTCTCGCTGCGCGAGCTGTCGATCGGGGTGACCCGACCGAGCGATCTGTGGCGCATCTGGCGCAAGGAAGTGAGCGTGGGGCTGGTTAACGGGCTGGCCCTGGGGGTGCTGATCGGGCTGGTGGCCTGGCTGTGGAAGGGCAACCCCTGGATTGGACTGGTGGTCGGCCTGGCACTGGCACTCAACACCCTGGTCGCGGTCAGCGTGGGCGGTCTGGTGCCGCTGGTGCTCAAGGCGCGGCAGATCGATCCGGCGGTGGCCTCCGGACCGATGCTGACCACCATCACCGACATGGTCGGCTTTTTTCTGGTGCTGTCGATTGCGACCGCGCTGATGCCGCAGCTGGTTTGAGCGACTCCCGCCGGCGCTGACTGGCGCGGCGAAACCAGCGCCCGCCTAGCGCTTCAGCGCGCCCAGCAGACCGCGGACCAGCTGGCGACCCAGCTGGCTGCCCAGGCTGCGCAGAGTGGACTTGACGAAGGCCTCGGTGGCGGACTGGCGGTTGGAGCGGCGCGGCGCCGGTTCCGCCTTGCGCTCTGGTTCCGCTGCCGGCGCCGGCGGCGGGGCGGCGCGCTGTTCGGCGCGCTTCTGCAGCTGCTCGTAGGCTGACTCGCGATCGATGGTGCCGGCGTAGCTGTGCGCCAGCGGGCTCGCCGCAATCAGCGCGCGACGCTCGGCATCGTCGATGGTGCCGATCCGCGAGGCCGGCGGCAGCACATAGGCCCGTTGCACCATCTGCGGCACGCCCTTGTCGCCCAGCATCGACAGCAACGCTTCGCCGACGCCCATCTGGGTGATCGCCGCCTGGATGTCCAGATCCGGGTTCTGCACGAAGGTTTCCGCCGCGACCTTCACGGCCTTCTGGTCGCGCGGGGTAAATGCGCGCAGGGCGTGCTGCACCCGATTGCCCAGCTGCCCCAGTACATCATCGGGAATATCGTTAGGGTGCTGCGAGATGAAATACACGCCCACGCCCTTGGAGCGGATCAAACGCACCACCTGCTCGATGCGGTTTTTCAGCTCCGCCGGCGCATCGTCAAACAGCAAGTGTGCCTCATCGAAGAAGAACACCAGCTTGGGCCGGTCCAGATCGCCCACCTCGGGCAGTTCCTCAAATAGCTCCGACAGCAGCCAGAGCAGGAAGCTGGTGTAGATCCGCGGGCGCAGGATCAGCTTGTCCGCGGCGAGGATATGAATCGGTCCGCGGCCGTCGGCAGCCGGGCGCAGCAGATCCTCCAGTTGCAGCGCGGGCTCGCCAAAAAACTGGTCGGCGCCCTCCTGCTGCAACCCCAGCAGTGCGCGCTGAACCGCGGCGATGGAGGTGGTTGAGACCAGCCCGTATTGCGCCGAGATCTCCTTGGCGTGCTCGCTGACATGGGTCAGCATTGCGCGCAGATCCTTCAGATCCAGCAGCAGCAGGCCGTTGTCGTCGGCGACCTTGAACACCACCTGCAAGACCCCTTCCTGGACATCATTGAGGCCGAGCATCCGCGACAGCAGCAGCGGGCCAATTTCGCTGGGCGTGGTGCGCAGCGGGTGACCCTGTTCGCCGTAAAGATCCCAGGGAATCACCGGAAAGCGATCAGGCTGCCAATCCTTGATCCCGAGTAGCTCCAGCCGCCGGGCAAAGCGCTCGCTCATGCTGCCGGGCTGGCTCAGGCCGGCCAGGTCACCCTTGACGTCGGCCATGAACACCGGAACCCCGCGGGCAGAGAAGGCCTCGGCCAGCACCTGCAGGGTTACGGTCTTGCCGGTGCCGGTGGCGCCGGCGATCAGCCCATGGCGGTTGCCGTAGCGGCTGAGCAGCGCAATGGGCTCGGCGCCCAGGGCCAGCGTTAGGCGGGAGGGGTCGATCATTGGCGGGTCCTGGTGTGCAGTCGGGGTCATTGTAGGCAAAAGTCGCGGGGAAGGTGGCAGCGGCAAGTTGCCAGCCACCAGCGCCTTGTGTAGCTTGGCGGCCGAGCAGCGAGCGCTTTTTGGGGAGAGGCTTTGGCAGTGTTGCGAATCATCAAGAATACCGCCTCCAGCTGCGGCCTGGGGATCGTCCTGCTGGCGCTGATCGGCCCCGCGCATGCGCTGCGCCTGCAGGACCGGCCGGGCAGCCAGCAGCCGGTGATCGACGAAGTCGCGGTCAGCTCGCTCTATCAGCAGATTGGTGATGCGACCAGTGAATTCCAGGCCGGTCTGGAGCTGCGACGGGCTGGCCAGCCGGCGCAGGGGCGCGAGCGCAGCAGTGCCGCTACCGATCGGCTCAGCGAAGCCGCGCAGCGCTGCGGCAGCACCCCAGGCTGTGATGCCAACCGCTTCGTCGAGGCATTCCAGACCCTGCTGCGGCTGCAGGGGCTGCTGATCGACCCGGAAATCCCGGGTCAGAACGTGGCTACCGAGGATCCGCTCACTGCGGCCGGCGAGGGCACTGCCGCACCGCGACTGAACCATCAGATTGCGCAGACTCGGGCAATGCTGAAGGGGCGGCCGCTGAGCGAGGTGATTCCGCTCAACGAGCCGGTCAAGGCTGCGATGGAAGACTGGCTGACCTGGATGCGGCCGACGCTGATCGAGGCCTGGGTCAACTATCAGTTCCTGCGCGGCGAAATGGCGCCGGCCTATCAGCAATCAGGCCTGCCTGAAGCAATCCTGTTCGGGATCCTGGCCAAGGAGTCGGCCGGCAGGGTACATGCGGTGTCCCGCGCGGGTGCCAGCGGCCCGCTGCAGTTCATGCCGGCCACCGGCAGGCGCTTTGGGCTCAACAGCGACAAGGGTTTTGATCTGCGCTTCGACCCGGCAAGTGCTTCCAGCGCTTCGGTGGCCTATCTGGTCGAGCGGCTGGAGGAACTCAATCATGACCTGGAGCTGTCGCTCGCGGCCTACAACGGTGGTGAAGGGCGGATGCGCCGGCTTGCCAACAAGCATCGCGGCAAGGGATTCTGGTCCGACTCCATCTACTACGCGTTACCGGATGAAACCCGGGACTACGTGCCCAAGGTGCTGGCGGCTGCCTGGCTGTTCATGCACCCGGAGGAGTACGGACTGCAGTTCCCCGAACTGCCGACCGCCATCGGTACGGTGACTCTGACTTCAGCGGCTTCGCTGGGTGAGCTGTCGATCTGCCTGGGTCAGTCCCCGGCTCATCCGGTGGGCTGGTTCCGCACCCTGCGCAATCTCAATCCGCGGGTCCAGGCCGACCAGCGGCTGCCCGCTGGCACGACGGTGCGGATGCCGCTGATGTTGCATCCGGTCTACGCCGAGCGCTGCCACAATGCCGAGTTTCAGCAGCGGGTCGCGGCGCTGTTTGATGCGCGCTATCCGCAGGGACCGAAGATGATTGCCTACACCGTGCGCCGCGGCGACACTCTGGCGTCACTGGCGCGCAAGTCCAGCTGTTCGCGGGTGGCCGACATCGCGCGCATCAACAAGATCAAGGGGCCGAATTACGCCATTCGTATCGGTCAGAAACTCAAGCTGCCGACCTGCTCATGAGCTTTGATCCGCCAGCCGGGATGTCGATTCCCACCACCGCGGTGCACGCGCACGAAGATCTGGCTGCGCTGATCCGCGCGGGCGCGCCGCTGATCGCGATCGACACTGACGAAGAGCCGGAGGTGATTCAAACCTTCCGCCACGTGATTGCGCAGACCCTGCGACCGCTGTTCAGCTGGAGTGTGACCCAGGGCTTGAAGCGGCTGGATTTTGCCGACGACGTGCCTGGGCGCACCTGCGGGCCTAGCGAGGTGCTGCAGGTGATCCGCGAGAGCACCCAGCGCGGGATCTATCTGCTGCTCGATTTCGCACCCTATCTGCGCTACGTCGCGACCCTGCGGCATTTGCGCGAGATCAGCCAGCGCCAGGGCTGCGCGGAGCATACGGTTGTGCTGATTGGCACCAAGCTCGACCTGCCGGCGGAGCTGGAGCGGCTGGCGACGCCGTTTCGAATGAAGCTGCCCAGTGAGGAAGCGCTGTCGAAGATGGTGCGCGAGGAGGCCTCGGCATTCTCCCGAGAGCAGGGCGGCAAGCGGGTGCAGGTGCACCTGCCCAGCCTCAACGCGATCGCCCGCTGCCTGCGCGGCCTGTCGCTCAGCGATGCCCGGCGCATCGCCCGGCGTCTGATCGTCCATGACGGCGCGCTCACCGCCAGCGATGTGGCGATGGCGGCCAAGCTCAAGTTCGAACTGCTCGGCGACAGTTCGGTACTGCATTTCGAGATCGACGACGCCAAGCTTGAAGATGTCGCCGGTCTGGCCGCGCTCAAGCGCTGGGTGGCGCAGCGCCGGGCGGTGTTTCGCGGCGAGGGACCCAGCGGGCAGCTTGACCCACCGCGCGGCGTCTTGCTGCTGGGGGTGCAGGGCTGCGGCAAGAGTCTGGCGGCCAAGGCGATCGCCGGTGGCTTTGGGGTGCCGCTGCTGCGGCTGGAAATGGCCAGCCTGTACAACAAGTTTCACGGCGAGACTGAGCGCAATCTGCGCGAGGCGCTCGATCGCGCCGATCAGATGACCCCCTGCGTGCTGTGGATAGACGAGATCGAAAAGGGCCTGGCCGGCGGCAGCGCCGACGACGGGGTTTCCCGTCGGGTGTTGGGATTCCTGCTGACCTGGATGGCCGAACGCAAGCATCCCGTGTTCCTGGTCGCCACCGCCAACGCGATCGAACAACTGCCGCCGGAACTGCTGCGCAAGGGCCGCTTTGACGAGATCTTCTTCGTCGATCTGCCCAGCGCGGAAGTGCGGCAGCAGGTGCTGGAGCTGCATCTGAAGCGACGTCAGCTGGACCCTCAGCAGTTTGCGCTGGCGCGTCTGGCCGAGCTGGCCGAGGGCTTCTCCGGTGCCGAACTGGAGCAGGCGGTGGTGTCGGCCCTGTATGCCGCCCACGCTGATCAGGTGCCCCTGTCCAACAGCCATCTGCTGGCCGAACTGCGCCGCACCCGACCGCTGTCGGTGGTGATGGCGGAAAAGGTCGATGCTTTGCGCGAATGGGCCAGGGGGCGGACGGTGTTGGCCGATTAGGACTTGTCAGGGCCCAGTCCGGGGATCCGCCCGTTGGCGGGCACTTCGGCGCAGACTGAGCCACGCCAACCGTTACACTTGCGCCAAACGTCCTGGGCCCTGGGCCCTGTTCCCTGTTCCCTGAACACATAGGTGCCCCGACCATGGCCCATCTCGCCCCATTGCCTGCCGATACCCATCCCGAACTGGCCGAGAGCTTTGCGATCTTCGAAAAGATCCTGGGATTCGTGCCCAATTCGCTGCTGACCCTGCAGCGGCGACCGAAGATCGTCGAGGGCTTCGGCGTGCTGACGCGCGCGGTCATGGACCCGGAGGGTGAGGTTGATCTGGGTTTCAAGCGGCTGATCGCCCATTTCTGCTCGCGCGCGGCGGGCTGTCAGTACTGTATGGCGCACTCGCTGATTGCCGCGCAAATCCACGGAATTGCCGAGGAGAAGGTGGCGGCATTGTGGGAATACCAGTCCAGTCCGCTCTACAGCGAAGCCGAGCGCGCCGCGCTGGACTATGCGCTGGCCGCCGGTGCGGTTCCCAATCAGGTCGATGAGGCACTGATGACGCGGATGCGGGCGCACTGGAGCGAGGGGCAGATCGTCGAGATACTTGCCGCGGTGTGCCTCTACGGCTTCCTCAATCGGTGGAATGATTCAATGGCCACCGAACTGGAGGCTGCCCCATCCGCGCTGGGCGACGCGGTGCTCACCCGCGGCGGCTGGACCGGCGGCAAGCATCGGGGCTGAGTTCGACTGCGGAGATTGCGATTAAGTAACTCCTTGCTCGACCGTGCGCGCGCCCTGTTGAGCAATCGCACGGGATAGCAAAGCGTCGGCCGCCCGCCCGAATGCGGACTGGCGCCGCTGCAGTCAGATTTCAGGCGAAAAAAAAGGCGCCCTGCTCAGGCGCCTTAACTTGCTCTCCCAGACCCGGGGTCGCCCGTCTGCCGTACGGGCATTGCTGATGTTTGCTCAGACAGCGGAAGCCACTGAAAGTTCACTGCGAACCGCGCGGCGGCCTTCGACCGACTCGCGCAGACGGCGCACTGAGCGCAGCACGCGGCGGTGCAGGGCTTCAATCTGCGTGTAGCCCACATCCTTGGTTTCGTGGTAGGCCACTGCCATCCACAGCGCCAGTCCGCGCAGTACCAGAGTCTGGTTGCCGGAGCGAACCCGCTCCATGGCGACTTCGGTGCCACGACCCCAAGGGGCATAGCGGTCGTGACCCTCACTGCAGTAGAAATGCGGAATTTCCAGCTTGCTCGCGGCGCTGAATTCGCGCTGGGTCAGCGCGTGCAGTGCACGGCGCTGCTCGGCGTTGAGCATGTCGATTGCCTTCTCGACTTCGCCCAGCTGCCGCCGCAGCATCCAGGATCGGCCGAACGCCAGGGTCTTTGCGAGTAGCTTCATGGGGTTCATCCTTATTCTGAATGCTGACCGGATACTTTTCCGAGGCTTGACGATAGGCCAATCGACGAGTTCAAACTGTCACATGGGTCACAAACTGACGGCATGGGTCAGTTCATGGCGCGATAGTGTATGAATTTGTGACATTGGTCAAGGATTTGGCGCAAAAGTGACGCAAGAGGTCAGTTTTTGCCGCCGTGCAGGGTCAGTGCGGCGTGGATTCAGGGTCAACGCAGTCACAGCGCGGGTTTCGGCGGATGCCGCAGTGCTATCTTTCGCCTCCCTTCCGTAATCGGCTTCAACTGTGCGAAGACTCAGCCTGATTCTCCTGGCGTGTACCCTGGGAACTCCGGTGATGGCCGCCGAGGGCATGTGGCAACCCGGGCAGCTACCGTCGCTGGAGCAGCCGATGGCCGAGTTGGGACTGCGCGTAGACCCCGAGTGGCTGACCGATCTGACCGCCTACCCACTCAATGCGGTGATCGGTCTGGGATTCTGCTCGGCTTCCTTCGTTTCCCCGCTCGGTTTGGCGGTGACCAACCATCACTGCGCCTATAGAAGTATCCAGTACAACTCCAGTGCCGAGTCGAACCTGCTGGAGCAGGGTTTTCTGGCCCGGACGCTGGGTGAGGAACTGCCGGCAGAACCCACCCAGCGCATCTATGTCACGACCGATATCAGCGACGTCAGCGAACAGATCCGGGCCGGTCTGGAAGGACTGACTGACGGCAATGCCCGATATGCTCTGGTGGACACCCGCTCAAAGGCGCTGGTTGCCGAGTGTGAACGCGGCGGCGGGGTGCGCTGCGACATCTATGTCGTACACGGCGGCATGCAGTTCAATCTGGTCCGTCAGATGGAGATCCGCGATGTCCGCCTGGTCTACGCGCCGGCGCAGGCGATCGGCAAGTTTGGCGGCGATGTGGACAACTGGATCTGGCCGCGCCATACCGGCGATTTCGCTTTCATGCGGGCCTACGTCGGTCCGGATGGCAAGCCCGCAGACTACGCTCCGGCGAACGTGCCGTTCCGGCCGAAGTCCTATCTCAAGGTGAGCCCGCAAGGGGTGAATCCGGGCGACTTCGCGATGGTCGCCGGCTATCCGGGGCGGACCAATCGTTACCGACTGGCAGATGAAGTGGCGGATGCGATCGAGTGGGCCTATCCCAGCTACCGGGATCTGTACCGTACCCAGCTCGATTTGATTGAGCAGCAGACCCGTGAGCGCCCCGAGGCGGCGGTCAAGTACGCATCCACGGTCGCATCGCTCAACAATGGACTGAAGAATCTCCAGGGCAACCTCGACGGCTTCGCCCGACTCGATGTGGTAAGCGCCAAGCGCGCAATCGAGGCGGAGATGGAGGCCTGGCTGGCCGACCACCCGGGGGCAGCGCCGGAGTACGCTGCACGACGGCAGGCGCTTGAGGAATTGTTGAGTTCCCAGCGAGCGATGCGCGAGCGTGACAAGATCTGGACCGCGCTGTGGCGCAGCGGTTTGTGGTCCAGCGCGCGCGACCTGTACCGACTGGCAGTGGAGCGCGAAAAGCCCGATCTGGAGCGAGAATACGGCTATCAGGGGCGCGACGAGGTGCGGATTCGGGGCCGTCTGGATCAGCTGGACAAGCGCTATGACGCGCAGGTTGATCGTGCGCTGGTGGCTGACTTGCTGCAGCGCTACCTGACGCTGGGCGCGGAGCAGCGAATCGAGGAACTGGACCGTTGGCTGGGTCGCAACGCTGAAACTACTGTCGACCTGGATGCTCGACTGGATCAGCTCTACGGCGGCAGCGAGCTGGCCGATTCCGCCGTTCGCAATCGCTGGTTCGCGGCCAAGGCGCAGCGGATTGAGGCGGCAGAGGACCCGGCGTTGCAGCTGGCGGTTGCGCTGATGCCCGCAGTGTTGCGATTGGAGCGCGCTGAAAAGGCCTTCAAAGGCGAGGAGTACCTGCTGCGACCGGCATTCATGGCTGCGTTGATCGCCTATCGGCAAAGTCGGGATGAGGCGGTCTACCCGGATGCCAACAACTCGCTGCGGATCAGCTATGGGCAGGTCGAGGGCTATTCGCCGCGTGACGCGGTCAGCTACGCGCCACAAACCAGCCTGAGCGGGATCGTGGAAAAGCACACCGGCGCAGCCCCTTTCGATGCCACCCAGCGTCAGCTGGAGGCGATTGCCGCGCAGCGCTTCGGGCGCTACGCCGACGCCAGCCTGGGGTCGGTGCCGGTGAATTTTCTGGCGTCTCTGGACATCACCGGTGGCAATTCCGGTTCGCCGGTGATGAATGCCCGTGCCGAGCTGGTGGGGCTGGCCTTCGACGGCAACTATGAAGCAATGTCGTCTG
>JAGRJL010000150.1 GCA_020442775.1 Lysobacterales bacterium
TGCGCTCACCACATCCTACGCATGCGGAGCGTACGGGAAGGTCGTTGCCGGATCGGAGCGACCGCTCACGCCAGCGCAACTTACACGTTGGATGCTGAAGCCTATTGAGCGCTTCGCGGCACCCGGTTCTTGCCGGCCGGGGCAATTCCGATCGGGCGATTGGAGTCAGTTTGCGATTGATGCGATTCGCTGCGCTCGGCGCTTCCTGCCTCTGGGGCAGACGAGCATTCAGATCTGGTCGCGGAAATCGCGCCACAAAAAAGGCCCCGCAAGCGGGGCCTTTTCCATATTCGTGTTGCTGGACCGATCAGGCCTTGGCCGGGGTCGGCTTCGGCGCCGGGGTCGGCACTCGCTGCGCGGAACCGCCGCCACCGCCACCGACGCGGGCGCCGGTCGCGAAGTAGTCGTGCAGGTCGTGCGCGAATTCGTCGAACTGCGCCAGGGTCACGCGGTTGGCACGGACGAAGAAGTTGTAGCCCAGCACTGCCGGGATTGCGACGCCCAGACCGAAGCAGGTCATGATCAGTGCTTCACCGACCGGACCGGCGACCACGTCCAGGGACGCCTGACCGGAGGCACCGATGGTGATCAGCGCGTGGTAGATGCCCCAGACAGTCCCGAACAGACCGACGAAGGGCGCGGTCGAACCGACGGTGGCGAGCAGGGTCAGACCACCCTCCAGGCGACCACTTTCGCGGCTCACGGCCTGACGCAGGGCGCGATCAATGAACTCACTGCGATTCAGGGCCTCGACCAGACGGCTGCCTTCGCTCTTGGCGTGATGGGCCGCGGCATTGGCGCAGTCCAGCGCGATCTTGGAGAAGGGTTCGCCCTTGGGCTGCGCTTCCATCGCGCGAATCGCTTCCTGCGGATTCGGGGTTTCCCAGAAGGTACGCACCACCTTGCTGGCGCGCGAGCGCACGCCGGTGTTGCGGAGCGTGTTGACCAGGATGAACCAAATGGTCAACAGGCCCATGATGCAAAGTGTGGCGAAGGTGACCCAGCCCACTGCATCCATGTGTTCGAGTAGGTGCTTCAGACCCATTTGGTTTTCCATGATCAACCTCTTGCTGTCGTTTGACAGCTCCAAAAAATTTTGGAGCACTTCTAAAGGGGCGCCAATGCTACACCAAGTCAGCGCCAGGAATCACAGCTAAATCAGGAGATTTCACTCCTGAGTTGGCCTAACTTTACAAGTCCGCGCCGCTGCTGTCTCGACATTACACCGTCAAATTCGCAAATGCGCGTGAAATGCGCTCAAAATTCGTCCGTTCGTCCGCCCTGCATCAACCTGTGGAGACACCAGCAACGATGACCCGCCTCAGCGTCAACGTGAACAAGATCGCCGTCCTGCGCAACAGTCGCGGCGGCGCTCTACCCAGCGTGGTGGAGGCGGCCGACTGCGCGGTCGCGGCAGGCGCTCAGGGAATCACTGTCCATCCGCGACCGGACTGCCGCCATATCCGACCCGAGGACGCCTTCGATCTGGCCAATCGCTATCCGGTCGAGTTCAACGTCGAGGGCAACCCCTTCGCTGGCGCGACCGATGGCTACTGCGGTTTCATGGAGATCCTGCGCAGAACCCGGCCGGCCCAGGCGACCCTGGTTCCGGACGGCGACGACCAGCTCACCTCCGATCATGGCTGGAATCTCCAGCGCGACGGTGAGCGGGTAGCGCCGCTGATCGCCGAACTCAAGTCGCTGGGGATCCGGGTCAGTCTGTTCATGGACGAGGATTGTAGTGACTGGGAGTTGGCTCGTCAGGTCGGCGCCGACCGGGTCGAGATCTACACCGGCCCTTATGCGGCGAGCTGGCAGGGGGGCGACCGCACTGAGGCGCTTGCGCGTATCCGCCGGGCGGTCGACGGCGCGCTGTCGGCGGGTCTGGCGGTCAATGCCGGGCACGATCTGGATCTGCACAACCTCGGCCCGCTGCTGACTGCGGCGCCCCAGGTGGCCGAAGTTTCCATCGGCCACGCCCTGATCAGCGACGCAATCTATCTGGGCCTGGAGCAGACCGTACGCCGCTATCTGGCGGTCATTGCCGCCAGTTCGGGTCAGATCTGATCCCGAACTCGCCCTACTCGGCGTCGGGCTGCCACTTGTCGCTGGCGCCCACCAGCTCATCAAAGGCCTTGTCCCGCGCCGCCCGATTGCGCTCGGAGGTGCCGGGCACGCTGTACAACCGTTCGCGATCGCTGGCGCTGGGGTAGATCGTCGGGTTGCTCAGAATCTCCTCATCGACGAAGGCATCGGCCGCCGGCAGCGGGCTCGCATAGGCCACGAAGTTGGAGATCTGCGCCAGATTCTGCGGCCGCAGAATGAACTCGATGAACTTGGCCGCGCCGTCAGGATTGGGCGCGTTGGCCGGAACGGCCATGGTGTCCACCCAGATCAGCGCGCCCTCCTTGGGCAGCACATAGGCGATGTTCTGCCCGGTGCTGGCTTCCTCGGCGCGATCGACCGCCTGCTGCACATCCCCCGACCAGGCCAAAGCGATGCAGATCTTGCCGGTGGCCAGATCCTCGATGATCCGGCTGCTGCCGCTGAAGTACAGGATATCCGGTAGCGTCGGTGCCAGGGTGCGGCTGAGCACGTACTCGGTTAACGGCGAGTCCATCGCCGAAACGTCGTAGGCGATGGTCGCCGCCGCAATGATCTCGGCCTTCTCCGCCTGGATCGCAATGCCGCAGTCCTTGAGCTTGCTGGTGTACTCGGGATCGAACAGCAGCTTCCAGGAATCCAGCGCGACGTCCGGCCCCAGCGCCGCACGCACCAGGTCGACGTTGTAGCCGATCCCGGTGGTGCCCCACATGTAGGGCACCAGGAAGTTGCCGGAAGCGTCGGCGCGCTTGAGCGCACGCGCAATATTGGCGTCAAACTCGGGCAGCGCCATCTTCAGATCCGCCGGCAACGCGCGCAGCTGGCGACGCTGAACCTGCTGACGACCGTAGGGAATGGCGCTCGGCACCACCACATCGGCAAAGGGTTCGCCGGCATCCAGCAGGGCCTGCAAATCATCGTTGCTGACGAAGGTCTGGTAGTCGACCACGATGCCGGTTTCGTTGGTGAAGGCATCGAGCACCGCCGGCTCGATGTACTCCTCCCAGTTGTAGACGATGACCTTGGTCGGCGCAGTCGACACCGGCGCACTTTCGGTGGTGCTTTCGGTCGACTGCTGTCCACAGCCCATCAGGCAGGCTAGGGTCAGGGCGAGAGCAAATCGGCTGATGATTTCCATCACCTGGATCCTCTGTTCGCTGCGACGAGGCTCGCCCCTGCATCATGCCCAATCATGGGTCGATGGCCTAGCGCACTGCGCACACCAGGTGTAACGATTGTTTTCGCGGCCCGGACGAGCTGGCACCCCGATGCTGGAACGATGGTCGGCCCGATGACTGCGTTTTGACTGATCACGGGAGATCTCTTCCACTGCCGGGCTCTCGAAGTCCAAACGCAGCGCTGCGCCGGTACGCACGCCGGCAAAGATCGGGATCGCCTCGATCGGCGCCCGAACATCCGGTGCATGGCTCCGGAGTAGAGCGTGATCGGAAGGTTCTGACCCGGTAACCGGGTCCGCTTCGGCGCGTGAATCAGGCCGGCTTGACAGCTGGCATCTCCGCTGGGGATTCAATCAATACGGAGGCCGCCTGCACCGCCTTGTGGGAGCCGGCCAGCACCAGGGTGTCGCGCAGCTGGATCATCTGGTGGCCATCGGGCGTCAGCACCGACTCATCGCCGCGAAGGATCACGAGCACGGTCGCACCGGTACGGCTGCGCAGGCTCAATTCCGCGAGGGTGCGGCCGACCACCGGACTGTCCGCTTCCACCGGCACCTGATGCAGCTCGCCCAGACCCGGCAGCAGCTCATTGATCTGCTCCAGTGCGTGTGCCTCCGATCCGGCACCCGCCCCCGGCGCGCGCCGGGTGAGGGTTTCCAGGATCGCCTGCGATCCGGCGACCACATGGCCCTGCAGGTTCGCCGCACTGCGCCAGAAGGCCACGCCCATCATCAGCAGAATCAGTCCCAGCACCCAGGCCCCGCGAAAGGCCGGCAGGAAGGGCTGGGTGATTGCCAGACAGGGAATTCCAATCAGCAGCAGGATCGCGATCTGCAGTCCAGTCAGCAGCGCCCGGCGTGGGGCATCGGCAAAATCAACTCCCTGATCCAGCTTTGGCAGGGCCATCACCGCCAATTCGCGCGAGAGCGCGACCGCGAGCCGGAAGATCCCCAGGATCAGCGGCGCGGCAACCGCCAGCGTTCCCAGCGCCACGCCCCAGATCGCTGCCTCTGCGGCCAGCGGGGTGCGCTGCTCCAGCCAGCTGACCAGGCGTCCTTCGCTGAGGTTCGCAACGACCACCACCACGCACAACAGGGCGGCATCGACGAACATCAACAGCCACAGCCGGCGCATTCTGGCACCGCGGCTGTTGGGCTTGCTGCGCGCCTTGCCCAGTTCTTCAATCCAGCTGCCCCACAGTGCAGCGAAGGTCTGCAGCGATCGCGGCAGCTTGGCGTCGACCCAGGCCGAGACCGGACCGGCGGCGCGAATCATCCACGGGGTGGTGAGTGCGGTAATCGCCGACACCGACACCGCCAGCGGATAGGCGCGCGGATCGAGGCTGCCCAGCGCCACGCCCAGCCCGGCAATGATGAAGCTGAACTCGCCAATCTGCGACAGAGTCATTCCTGTGCGCACCGAGGTGCGCACATTGCAGCCGGTGGCGAAGGCACCCAGCGCGACCGCCAGCGGCTTGCCCAGCATCACCACCACGGTCAGCGCGAGCACCGTCTGCCACTGCTCGGCGATCACCCGCGGATCGATCGACATGCCGACGGCGACGAAGAACACCGCGGCAAACATGTCGCGGACCGGGCGCACCAGCGCCTCGACCCGCTTTTCCTCACCCGATTCGGCGACCAGCGAGCCGGCCAGAAAGGCCCCCAGCGCCACCGAGTAGCCAAAATACTGCGCAGCCAGCGCGGCGGCGAAGCACACCCCGATGCTCGCCACCAGGGTGGTTTCGGGCCGATTGATGCGCATTACCGAGTTGATCAGGCGCGGTACCAGCACGATGCCGATGATGATCAGTCCGGCGAGGAAGGCGACCAGCTTGAGGCCTTCCTGGGCCAGCCCCATCGCGCTCATGTCGCCGCCGCGGCCGAGGGTGGTGTAGAGCGCCAGCAGCAGCACCGCCAGCAGGTCCTCGACGATCAGCACCGCGAAAACCAGGTTGCGCAGCTCGCCGAAGATGCGCTGCTCCTCGAAGACCTTGGCGATGATGGTGGTACTGCCGATCGCCACGATGCCACCGATGAAAAAGCTCTCGGCTGCACCGAAACCGAAAGCCTGGCCCACCATGGTGCCGATCCAGAGCAGGAAACCCACCTCCAGGGTGGCGATGATGACCCCGCGCACGCCAACCTTGAGCAGCTTGCCGAGGCTGAATTCCAGCCCGAGGAAGAACATCAGCAAGATCACGCCCAGCTCGGACAGCACCGTCACGGTGTCGGCGTCGGCCACATTGAGCAATCCCAGGCTGGGCCCGATGATCACCCCGGCCATCAGATAGCCAAGCACGATCGGCAACTTCAGACGCTGAAACAGGGTGGTGGTCAGCGCCGCGACGCAGAGCACTGCGGCCAGCGAGGTCAGAAATGTGCCGTGCTCATGCATGGGCTGTGGGTAGCTCCTTCGGATCGCTAGGCCTGCGCGCTCTATTCAAGCACGTTCGCCGGTCACTTGCGCGACCGCTTCTGTCTGATCCTTTGGCCCGGAACGACACCAGCTTTCCCAGCGGCCGCCGCAGGGCCGGCGCCAGGGATCCATCAACTCCGGGTCGGGTGTGCCGAGTGGCGGTGATTCGGAAGCCGTGGGCAGGCTGCGATCAGCGCGCCTGCGGCGGGTGCTGAACCTGATCCATCCGTCAGGCGGGCGCCCTCGACGGATTCGCGACGCAGACTCCCAGCCAAACGGGAGGGAGGTCAGCGAGCGGATGGAAAGGGACCCGGTCCGCTGAACCGGGTCCCGCGACAGGCAGGTCAATCCAGCGGCGGGATCCGCAGCACCTGACCGGGGTAGATCTTGTCCGGGTTTTCCAGCATCGGCTGGTTGGCCTCGAAGATCACCGGATACTTGCCTGCGTTGCCGTACATCTCCTTGGCAATCTTGCCTAGAGTGTCACCGCTCTTGACCGTGTAGAAGCGCGATTCGGCGGTGCCGTCGTCCGCCTCTACCTCATCGGCAACCTTTTCGACACCGGCAATGTTGCCTAGCGCCACTCGGATCTTCTCGCGATCGGCCTGGGTCGCGGTCCGGCCGCTGATCTTTGCTTCCGAGGACACGGGATCGAACTCCACGGTGACGCCTTCGGTGTTCAGACCCTTGCCGCGCAGGTGATCGGCGATCTGTGCGCCTGGCGAGCCACCGGCGGTAGCCAACACCTTTTCACCCGCCGACTTGATGAAATCAAACAGACCCATGAAGTACTCCGTAGCTTGAGGGGATCCCAGATTGGACCGCAGCGGGGGCGGCGGCGCAAGGGCGGGCCGGACGCAACACGATTACATGAGGCTGCTCCGCCTCTACTGGCTACTGGAACTGGCGACTGGAACTGCTACTAACGCTGCCCCAGCACCACCACCATCACCAGGATCACGACCACCCATACGGTCATGCTGCCGGTGGGCCAGGTCTGCGCCAACAGTCCGCCGGGAAGATGCCAATCCTTCATCCGCTGGGCCACCGGCGCACCGGTGCGTGCCCACAGCGCTTCGGCCAGGCCCACCAGCTGCGCCCAGACCCGCATCAACAGCTGGGCCACCCGGATCATCAACACCCGGTAGAACCAGTCGAAATCCAGGCTGATGGTGAGGGTGCGCTTCATCAGCGGCAGCATCACGAAAAAGGCCAGTCCGGAGAACAGCAGCAGCTGGAACTGGGTGACCAGATGCTCGCCGGTGTATGGCTGGTATTCCACCGGATAGGGCAGGTACTGGTACAGCAGATTGGGGAAGCAGCCGATCACGATGCAGGCCGAGGCGAACAGGATCATCGCCGCGCGCATGTTCCAGGCCGGATCCGGCGGACGCATCCGGGAATCCTTCTGGAAGAACACATACCAGGGGAACTTGATCCCGGCATGCAGGAATACCCCGGCTGAAGCCGCAGTCAGCGCGTACCAGATCCAGATCAGATGCTGGTCGGCCGCGGCCTGATTGATCAGCGACTTGCTGGCAAAACCCGAAGTAAAGGGAAAGGCCGAAATCGCCAGCGCACCGATGGTGCCGCACAGCGCGGTGATCGGCATCGACTGATAGAGCCCGCCCAGATCGGTGCACTTGCGCTTGCCGGTCTGATACAGCACCGCGCCGGCGCTCATCATCAGCAGGCCCTTGAAGATGTTGTGGGCAAAGGCGTGCGCGGCGGCCCCGTTGAGCGCCATCTGGGTGCCAATGCCCACGCCGACGATCATGAAGCCGACCTGGTTGACGCTGGAGTAGGCCAGGATCCGGCGCATGTCGTTCTCCAGCAGCGCCCAGATGATCCCGTAGAAGACCATGTACATGCCGATCCAGATCAGCACCGGTTCGCCGGGGAACAGCAGCATCAGCGCCAGCACCGAGGACTTGGTGGTGAAGGCAGCCAGGAACACGGTGCCGAAAGGACTGCCTTCGGGATAGGCATCGGCCAGCCAGGCGCAGAAGGGCGGCGCCGCAGCATTGACCAGCACCCCGATCAACACCACCCAGGTATCGAAGTTGTTCAGCGCGAGCGCCTGAATCTCGATCGAGCCGGTATGGATCATCACTCCTTCGATGCCGATCTTGAGGATGATCCCGCCGGTCAGATGCATCAGCGCGTAGCGCACGCCCGCGCGCTTGGCCGCCGGGGTCCCACCGCACCACACCACCACGGTGGAGAACAGCGCCATGAATTCCCAGAACAGGAACAGGGTGATCAGATCACCAGCAAAGCTGACGCCCACCGCGCCGGCCGCATAAGCGTAGCCCGCGGCCAACTCATACCACTTGGCCTGCTTGAGCCCGAACAGCCCGCCGATGAAGGCCATCATCGCAAACATGGTGCCGAACAGCCGGCGCAGGTCGTTGGCCTCGACCAGCTCGATCTGGTAGCCGAGGAAGGGTGCGGTCATCAGCACCCCGTCCGGCAGCTGCCAGATCGCGTAGGCGGTGACGATCGGGGTCAACAGCACGATCACCGGACGCATGCCCGGGCGCGCCAGCGCGATCAGCAGCGCGCCCAGCATCAGGATGAAGGCCGGCGGGAAGGCCATCTCAAACATCGGCGGCTCCCTCGCCCGACTCTGACTCGTCCTTGGGCTCGTAGTAGTCATCCGGGCGCTTGATCAGATAGCCCAGCCCCTTGGCAAACAGCACCATCGACACGCAGCTCAGGAAGCCGTAGGCGGCGCTGAAGGCGAACCAGCCATCGACCCCGAAATGATCGTGCACATGGACCCCGAACTGGGCCACCACGGTCAGCCCCAGCAGCACATAGAGCCCGATCCACAGCTTGCGGATGGAGCTCGGCCGGTAAAGCCAGGCGCGCTGTTCTGGATCCTCGGGCAGCTTGACGATGGGCACTTCGGGATTGCTCATGGCAGGTCGACTATGACTTTCTCAAGATCCACCACCGGACCATTGAAGATGAAGAACAGCAGGGTCAGCGCAGCGGTCAGCACCAGGGCCGAGACCATCGGCCACGGCGCCTCGCCGTGGTCGACCTTTGGCGGCTGATCCTCGCTGCGGAAAAAGGCCCGATGAATGATCGGCAGGAAGTAGGCCGCGTTCAGCGCGGTCGACAGCAGCAGCACCACCATCACGAAGTGCAGGTCATTCTGGAAAGCGCCGGCGATCATGTACCACTTGGTCACGAAGCCCGCGGTCGGCGGCACTCCGATCATGCTCAGGGCGCCGATCGCGAAGGCGGTCATGGTCCAGGGCATCCGGTAGCCGATGCCGTTGAGCTGCGAAACCTGGGTCTTGTTCGCCGCCACGTAGATCGCGCCGGCGGTGAAGAACAGGGTGATCTTGGCCACCGCGTGGGCCACGATGTGCACCGCCGCGCCGATTTCGGCCAGCGGGGTCAACACCAGCGCTGCGAGCACGATGTAGGACAGCTGGCTGATCGTCGAGTAGGCCAGCATCCGCTTGATGTTGTCTTGGCGCAGGGCGACGATGGAACCGGCGATGATGGTGAAACCCACCGCATAGACCAGCACCTTTTCTGCCGGTATCTCGGCCATATAGCTCACGCCGAAGATGTAGATCACCACCTTGACCAGGCTGAACACGCCGGCCTTGACCACCGCCACCGCGTGCAGCAGCGCGGAAACCGGGGTCGGCGCCACCATCGCCGCGGGTAGCCAGCGATGCACCGGCATCACCGCCGCCTTGCCGATGCCGAGCACGAACATGGCCAGCAGCAGAGTGGCCTCCAGCGGGGTGGTGTGGCCGCTGATCACCCCACCCGGGGTGAATTCCACGGTGCCGGCCAGCTGATAGGTCCAGATGATCGCCGGCAGCAGCAGCCCGATCGAGGTGCCGAGCAGGATCCCCAGATACTTGCGTGCGCCTTCCATCGCCCGCCGGTCGCCGGCGTGCGACACCAGCGGATAGGTGGACAGGGTCAGCACTTCGTAGAAAACGAACAGGGTCAGCAGATTGGCGGCCAGCGCCACGCCCATCGCGCCCATGATCGCGATTGCGAAGCAGGTGTAGAAACGGGTCTGATGCTGCTCGCGCTTGGCCCGCATGTAGCCGATGGCATACACCGAGGTCACGATCCACAGCCCACTGGCCACCAGCGCGAACAGGATTCCCAAAGGCTCGGGCTGCAGCGCCAGCTGCAGGCCGGGAATTGGTTCGGCCAGCACCAGGCGCTCGAAATTGCCGGCGCGTACATCGCCCAGCACCGAGAGCACGCTGGCGAACAATCCGCCCGCGGTGATCAGGGTGGCGCTCTCGCGCAGATTGGGCCAGCGCCCCAGTGCGGCGATTGCGCCGGCACCCAGCAGCGGAACCAGCAGACACAGACCCAGGGCCAGCTGCGCGCTCATCGTCCCGCTCCCAGCAGCGCAGCGGCGGCCTGCTCGGCCACCCCGACCGTCAGCCGGGTATCAATCCCGAAATAGACGTTGGCAAGCACCAGGATCCAGGTGGGAAGCAGCAGCGCCAGCGGCGCTTCGCGATGGATATCGCGCGATTCACTGGGCTGGAAATAGGCCACCTCGACCACCCGCCAGACATAGATCACCGCCAGCAGCGAGCTCAGCAATATCGCCACCACCAGCGGCCACCATCCCTGCTCCAGCGCGGCCAGCACCAAATACCACTTGCTGATGAAGCCCACCGTCAGCGGTACCCCGATCAGGCTGAGTCCGCCGGCGACAAAGGCCGCCATGGTCCACGGCATCGACCGCCCCAGGCCTTTCATCTGCGCCACATCGGTGCCGCCCAAACGGAAGCTGACGCAGCCCAGGGCCATGAACAAGGCGCCTTTCATCAGCGCATGATTGAACATGTGCAGCAGCGCAGCGGTCAGCCCCAGGGCCGACACCAGCGACACTCCGAGCACCATGTAGCCGACCTGGGCCACCGAGGAATAGGCCAGCAGCCGCTTGGCGTTGGGTTGCGAGATCGCCACCGCGGACGCGGTGAGCATGCCGATCACCGACAGCACCATCAGGATCTGCGCCAGCGGCAGTCGGCCGAAGGAGAAATCCACGCCGAGGATGGTGTAAAGGAAGCGGATCAGCACGTAGACCATGACCTTGGTCGAAGTCGCCGCCACCATCGCCGAGACCGCCGACGGTGCGTAGGCATAGGCGTTGGGCAGCCACAGGTGCAGCGGGAACAGCGCCAGCTTGAGGCAGATCCCGACCACCAGGAAAGCGACCGCGGTATGCACCGTGCGATGGCTGGCCACCGCCGGCAGTCGCTCGGCCAGATCGGCCATGTTCAGGGTGCCGGTGAGTGAGTACAGCAGACCCACGCCGATCAGGAAGAAGGTGGCGCCGACGGTACCCATGATCAGGTAGCGGAAGGAGCTGGTCAGCGCGCGGCGGTCGCGACCCAGCGCAATCAGGGTGTAGGTGCTCAGGGAAGAGACTTCCAGGAACACGAAGACGTTGAAGGCATCGCCGGTGGCGGTAATCCCGAGCAGTCCGGCCAGCAGCAGCATCAGCGCAGCATAGAAGCCCGGCTGGCGGTCATTGTCGAGCTCCTGGCGAGCGCTTCTGTAAGCGAAGGGCATCACCACCGCCGCGACCACGCCGAGCAGCAGCTGCACCATCGCATTGGCGTAGTCCAGTCGGTATTCAATACCCCAGGGCGCTGCCCAGTTGCCCAGCTCGTAGCTCAACGGACCCAGGGATTCGACCCGACCGAGCAGCACCAGAGCCATGGCCAGGGTGGCCCACGACGCCAGCGTGGCCAGCAGCCAGGGCCAGCGCCCGCTGGGCAGCAGCGCGCACAGCGGCGCGGAGAGCAGCGGAACCAGGACGATGAGTACTTGCAGATGTTCCATCAGTGCTTCAAACCATCCCTGTCCGGCGACTCCGGCAAATCACGACCACGCAGGTCCTTGCTCCGCCTGCGAGCGCCATCAGAAATCATTGTCCAGACGATGCAGCTCGTCTTCGTCGACGGTGTCGTAGGCTTCCTTGATCCGCACTACCAGCGCCAGACCCAGCGCGGTGGTCGCCACGCCGACCACGATCGCGGTCAGGATCAGCACGTGCGGCAGCGGATTGGAATACCGGGTCACCCCCTCGGTGAGGATCGGGACTGCACCGTCCTCAACCATGCCCATGCTGATGTACAGGAAAAACACCGCAGTCTGAAAGATGTTCAGACCCACCAGCTTCTTCACCAGATTGCCGCGCGAAATCATGGTGTAGAGGCCGGTCATCATCAGCGCGATGACGATCCAGTAGTTGTAGAGCCCCAGGGAGATCATTCTTCTGCTGCCCTCAGCCGCTCAACGAAGATGTAGATCAGCGCCACCATGGTGCTGGAGACAGTCAGCGCCACCCCAATCTCGATCAGGGTGATGCCCAGATGCTGGCCATGCACCGGATCGTGGGCGAGCACGTTGTAATCAAGGAATTTGCCGCCCAGCAGCAGCGAGGCGATGCCCACCCCGGCATAGATCAGCACCCCGCAAGCGCCGAGGATCCGCAACAGCCGCAGCGAGACGATCTTGCGGGTCTCGCGCTGACCGAAAATCAGCAGGTGGAGGATGAAGGCCGAGGCCAGAATCACCCCGGCCTGGAAGCCGCCGCCCGGGCCCAGCTCTCCATGGAACTGCACGTACAGGGCGAACAGCACGATCACCGGGATCAGCACCTTGGCGACAACGCGGAGGATCACGTGATTGGGCATCAGCGCTTGTTCCTGCGTCGCGGTCCGCCAATCAGCAGCCACACCCCGAGACCGGCGGTGAAGACGACCACGGTCTCACCCAGGGTGTCGTAGCCGCGGTAGCTGGCGAGCACGCTGGTGACCACGTTGGGGATGTCGATTTCCTTGCCCGACTCTTCCAGGTAGCGCGGCGCGACGTGCTGGTTGACCGGATTGTCGGCCAGCCCCACCGGGGGCAGATCCAGGGTGCCGTAGACCAGTGTGGCGCCGGTGACCAGCACCAGCACCAGCGCCAGCCACTGCCGTCCCACCGGCTTTTCCTCACGCCCGCAGAAGCTCATCGCGATCAGCATCAGGATGGTGGAGATGCCGGCGCCGACTGCGGCTTCGGTGAAGGCCACGTCCACCGCATCCATCACCATGAACAGGCTGGCGGAAATCAGGCTGTAGATGCCGAACACCATGATCACGCTGAGCAGATCGCGGGCGCGCGACACATAGAGCGCGGTGATCAGCAGGAATGCCAGCAGGCAAAGGTCAATTATTT
>JAGRJL010000151.1 GCA_020442775.1 Lysobacterales bacterium
CGGACGTGATCGAATCGGCTGGCGCACGCACCGGCAAGGCCCACGTGATAAAGTCCCACCACAACGTCGGTGGATTGCCTGAACACATGAAGCTGGCGCTGGTGGAGCCGTTGCGCGAGCTTTTCAAGGATGAAGTGCGCCGTCTGGGCGATGCGCTGGGCCTCCCGCACGAGATGATCCACCGGCATCCCTTCCCGGGACCGGGGCTGGGCGTGCGAGTACTCGGTGCGGTCGGTCCGGAAGCGGTCAGCGTGCTGCAGAAGGCCGACCACATCTTCATCCAGGAATTGCGCGCGGCCGGCTGGTACGAGCGCACCTCCCAGGCCTTCGCGGTTTACCTGCCGGTCAAGTCGGTGGGCGTGGTCGGCGATGCGCGGGCCTACGAACCGGTGATCGCGCTGCGCGCGGTGGAAACCATCGATTTCATGACCGCGCGCTGGGCCGAGCTGCCCTATGCCTTGCTGGAGCGGGTCGGCCGGCGGATCGTCAACGAAGTTCGCGGCGTGTCCCGGGTGGTCTATGACGTGACCAGCAAGCCACCTGCGACGATTGAGTGGGAGTAGGGCAGAAGGGCGCGAGCCCCAAAGGCCCTGTCGCAGCGAGCTGGCTCAGTCGAGTCTGATTCGGCAAGTTGGCTCGCCATCGGCATCGATCAGGCCGTGCATCAGCAGCCAGTCGCGGGCGTCCTCGGCGTCCTGTTCAAACCAGGCGCGGGCCGAGCCCAGGCGAAAGCTGTAGCCCCAGCGATCCATGTCCAATAGCGCTCGATCCAATCCGAAAGCGGGGAGCTGAGCGGCCAGCAGCAGCTGTAGAAAACAGGTGGCATCCTCTTCTGCCAGCGAATCGGAGGCATCGGTATGGACCTCCGGTCGCTTGTCGGGATCCATCACAATCCAGTGACAGGCCTCATGCAGCAGGGAATGCAGCGGGGTGTCGGAGCGCACGTAGAGCTGGTCCCCGATCAGGCCGGCCTCCGGCTCTCCCCAGTAGCTGCCGGGCAGGTTGGCGCCATCGCCGAGGATGTTGACGGTCAGACCATAGCGGGCCAGCAGCTGGACCACTGGCCGCGAATCAACTTCGCCCAGGGTCAGGACCAGATCGGCCGGTAGCGGCTGTGCTGCGGCAGCTTCAGCCGCCATCTTTGTCCGGCAGCACCACGCTCAGTTCCAGAAGTTCCTGCTCGCCCTCTTTTTGCAGATTGACCTGGACCGCGCTGGGGTCGACGTTGACGTACTTGCGAATCACTTCCAGCAGCTCGATCTTCAGTCGAGGGATATAGTCCGGCGTCCCGCGCTCGCCGCGCTGCTGCGCGACGATGATCAGCAGCCGCTCCTTCGCGGTTTGCGCGGACTTCTGCGGGCGCGACTTGAAGAAATCGAAGATGCCCATCTACCCCCCTCCGAAAAGGCGATTGAGCAGGCCTTTCTTCTTCAGTTCGGTAAAGCGCATCGGTCGCTCGTCGCCACACATTCGGGCGACTGCGTCGTCGTAGGCCATGCCCGCTTCGCTGGCTTCATCGAGAATCACCGGAACGCCGGCGTTGGAAGCGGCAAGCACGCTTTGCGACTCCGGAATTACCCCGATGACTTTCAAGCCGAGGATTTCCTCGACGTCTGCCACGCTCATCATGTCGCCGCTGGCTACACGCTCGGGCGAATAGCGGGTCAGCAACAGGTGCTCGCTGATGGAGCCCGACCCCTGCTCAGCCTTGCTGGTCTTGCTGGCCAGCAGTCCGAGTACCCGATCGGAGTCACGCACGCTGGACACCTCGGGATTGACCACCACCACTGCGCGATCGGCGTAGTACATCGCCAGATGCGCACCGCGTTCAATGCCGGCCGGCGAGTCGCAGATGATGATGTCGAAATCCTCGCGCAGGCCGTTGAGTACGCGTTCTACCCCCTCTTGGGTGAGCGCATCCTTGTCCCGCGTCTGCGAAGCAGCAAGCACAGACAGATTGTCGAAGCGCTTGTCCTTGATCAGCGCCTGCTTGAGGCTGCAGTCGTTATTGATCACGTTGACGAAGTCATACACCACGCGGCGCTCGCAGCCCATGATCAAGTCCAGGTTGCGTAGTCCGATGTCGAAATCCACGACCACAACCTTCTTGCCGCGGCGCGCAAAGCCGCAGGCGATGGATGCACTGGAGGTCGTCTTGCCGACGCCGCCCTTGCCCGATGTGACGACGATTACCTCACTCAAGCTCTGCACTCCCCAAATTCATTGTCATCGTGTTCCCAGCGCCCGGATATCGAGACGCTCATTGTCCAACAATACTTCGACCGCCTGTCCACGCATTTCCGCGGGGATGGACTCTATCAGTCGATACTGTCCGGCGATGCTGACCAGTTCCGGTTGGAAGTTCAGGCAGTAGATTCGCGCTTTCTCATCCCCGCGGGCGCCTGCCAGTGCCTTGCCGGCCAGTCGGCCATAAACGTGTATGCAGCCGTCGGCGATCAGTTCCGCGCCGGCGCTGACCGCTGCAGTGACCACCAGATCGCGGCCCTTGGCATAGACCTGCTGGCCTGAACGCACCGGTGAGTTGACGTAAAGACTGCCGCCGATGGGCGCGACTGCCGGTGCGGCTGCGGCTGGCAGAGGCGCTGAATGCTCGGGCTCTAGCACTGGCGCCGCCGGTTCCACCGACATTGCGTCCGCAGCGTCCGCTGCCACCGATTCGGCGTCGGTCTGCGCCGGCTCAGGATCCTCGACCTTCGCCAAGCGGCGATGCGGTTCGGCCGCTACCAGCGGCAGCCTGAACAATTGCGCCAGATAGTCGCGATCGGCGTCCGGCGCATGGGCCAGGGCCAGCGGCTGCAGGCCGGCCGCACGCAACCGGGCCAGCAGATCCTCGGCCTGATCCGCCGCGGGTAGTTCAGGCAACGCCGACGGGTCCAGCACGACTGGCGCGTTCTCCAGCAGCCCGGGGGCACTGGCAACCTGATCGCTCAGATGGGCCTGGATCGCACCCAGATCCAGCAAGTTCAGGCGCACGGTGAACAATCCGTAGCGACCCTGGCGCAGTTCGCAGGGTGCCGCAGGCGAGGAATGTCGGGTGACCGTGTTGCCCTCGTTCACGCGCTCTTCCGGTCCGACCAGTTGCCGCCGCCGGCCGAGAGCCGGTCTTCCCGCGCGTAGGCAGGTAGCTGCGAACGCCGTCCGGTGTCCAGGTAGGTTTCCTTGACAAACTCGAAGGGCTTGAGCGGTTTGGTCATCAGGCTGACCTGCCGCTGATTGGGCAGGACCTGCTGTCCAACCTCGGTGAAATCGTTGGTGCCGAAGAAGATCAGGGAGACGTCGTCGCGGGGTTCGATGAACACCTCGCAGCTGAGCACCGGAAAGCGCACCTCGGCGAAGCTCAGCACGTCGCTGTAAAGCACTCGCCCAATTCCGTGGCGGCGAAAATTCGACGAGACCACCACCCGGTCGATATACAGGAAGCCCTCGTCGGCGCAATGGTGCTTGAACCAGCTGAAGTTGGGGCTGTCGTAGTCCGCTTCGCGAGTGAGGCCGACCAGGAAACCTGCCAACTGGCCGTTGACCTCCGCGACCCGGAAATAGCGGGCGACACGTTCCAACTGTGCCAATCGCTCTGCTTCAATCGGGACTATCGACTTGCCAGCCTCATTATTGAGCTTGAGTACCTCGTCCAGGTCTCTGGTTTCGATGTCCCGCAACGCGATGGTCATGGACGCTGAGCCCCTCGTGTGTTGGCGGACATGCGGCCGCAGTCTGGAGTGCCTGACACGCCACGGAGCCGCCGCCCCGTCATGCTGCGGAGCGTTTCGGCGTCACGGTGGCGGGACTCGGACGGATCCGAACGGCGGTTCAGTGACTGAGCGCCGACTTGCCAGGGTGTCACAACGGCGACGATTATCGCATGACCGGCACCGCTCGGGCATACCGCAGCGCGACATTGATCCGCCGATGGCCGATATCGCGACGCGGTGTGCAGGACCGAGCTTGTCCGCGATCCGGATCCGGGCAAACATGGCGGCCTGTTCCCGCTGAAGTGCGCCGACATTTGCGGTGATGACCAAAGGCAGGCTCCTGATCGTGGCCCACCAGCCGTCGGAAAACACCCGGCGATTGGCCAGTGTGGCCTGCTCGGCGGTCGCTGAGCTGGGACTGCCATCGGTTGCTGCTCGCTTGCTGAAGCCAGCGGAGGCGGGAGCAAACGAGGTGCTTGAAAGTGACGGCGTGCTCCTGGGAACCACCGAGAACTTTGGCTACATGGCCGGCGCGCTCAAGGATTTTTTCGAGCGGATCTATTACCCCTGTCTGGATCACACCCGCGGCAGGCCTTATGCCCTGTGGGTACGCGCTGGGAATGATGGACAGGGCGCAAGAACCAGCGTTGAACGGATCATTCAGGGGCTGGGTTGGCGCGCGGTGCAGCCGCCGCTGATCCTGTGCGGAGAATGGCGAGATGAGTTCACCGGGCAGGTTGCCGAACTGAGCCAGACGCTGGCGGCGGGCCTGGATGCCGGCATTTATTGAGCCGCCCGGGCAACCCCAAGGCGGCTCGAAGGTGTTTGGATCAATAGAAAAAGCGTTCCTCGACGATCTTCCCGTCGCGAACGGTGTACAGGCCGACTTCGTCCATCGCCATCCGTTGGCCGGATTCCTTGACGGTGACGTCGATATGGAAACTCAGCGCGAACTGGTCGCCATTGACGTAGGGCCCGTGGGTCTCGGTCGTGTGGACCTCATGGGCGCCATACCACCAGTCCGATTTGGCCTTCACCGCCTCGGTCCCGCGGACTTCGGCCATCGGTCCTTCCATCGCCTCAACGCTCAATATGTCCGGGTGATTGAAGTTCGCCGCGGCCTGTTCATGCTGGCCGGCCTTGAGCATGTCGGTGAATGCCTGGGCCAATTCTCGGGTGTTCATCTGCGTCTCCATTGAGTCGGGAGGGCCAAGCCTACGCTGAGCCAGCGTTGGTAGACGCAGGCCGGCGAACCGGTTCTGACAGGGTTATGGCAGGAAGTGTGCTCCCGCCCCTGGCGTCTTACCCTTCGGTCCCGGGGGCGTGTAGCATCGGCAGCGCCCAGGGCCCCAGGGGAATCCATACTTGAACCAGGCAGCCAGCGTGAACACGGCGATCATCGATCGAGGCGGCGCAGTTCGCGCCGGCGAGGAGCTGTCGCTGGAGCGACTTGACCCTTGGCTGCACGAACAGATCCCCGGCCTGGAAGGGCAGCCGGAGGTCACCCAGTATTCGGGCGGGGCGTCGAACTGGACCTATCGCCTGAAGTATTCCAGCCACGATCTAATTCTTCGTCGCGGCCCCGCGGGTACCAAGGCCAAGGGGGCTCACGACATGGGCCGCGAGTTTCGCCTGCAGCAGGCGCTGGCGCCGGTATTCCCCTATGTGCCCAGGATGTATGTCTGGTCAGGCGACAGCAGTCTGATCGGCGCCGAGTTCTATCTGATGGAGCGGATGCCCGGGATCATCCCGCGCAAGAACCTGCCGCGCGGCCTGGAACTGAGCCGGACCCAGGTGAGTGAGCTATGCCGCAATGCGCTGGACGTGCTGATCGCGCTCCACGAAGTCGATGTCGAGCAGGCCGGACTGTCAGGTCTGGCCAAGGGGGAGGGCTATACCGAGCGGCAAATCATCGGCTGGAGCAAGCGCTATCGCCAGGCCCGCACCTGGAACGTGATGCGCGGGGAGAAAATCATCGGCTGGCTGGAGCGCAATCTGCCCAAACGCGAGCTGATCAGCCTGACTCACAACGACTATCGATTTGACAATCTGGTGCTCGATCCCGCTGATCCGACCCGGATCATCGGAGTGCTGGACTGGGAGCTGGCGACCCTGGGCGATCCGCTGATGGATCTGGGCAATTCACTGGCCTACTGGGTGGAGGCGGGGGACGATTTTCTGGCCCAGTCCACCCGTCGCCAGCCCACTCATCTACCGGGAATGATGACTCGCCGAGAGGTAATGGAATATTACTGTGACAAGCGCAACATGGACGTTCAGGACTGGCGCTTCTACCAGGTCTACGGCCTGTTCAGACTCGCCGGCATCGCGCAGCAGATCTACTACCGCTATCACCACGGTCAGACCCGCAATCCTGCCTTCAAGCGCTTCTGGCTGTTCGTCAACTATCTGCTCTGGCGCTGTGGGCGGCTGATGAACTAGGACTCACTGTACAACTCACGCGAGTGCTGATGCTGCAGGGTCCGAGCATCGTCTTCCAATGCCGCGATCAGGGCCTGACGAACCGCGTTGCGCTCGCCACGAACAATAATCTGATGATCCCGCGCCAGTTCAAAGCAGATCAGCTGAGGTTGGCCGTCAGCGCCCACTCGGAGCAGCCGATCAACCCGGTAGCGGCTCTTGCGTCCGACGGTCTGGCGCAGGATTCGGGGCGGCGGCGCCGCTGCCGTGCCGTTGGGCCGTTCGGCAAGGGGATTTTGGTGAACGGTCAAGTGCCTTGGTTGCGCCGCAGGGGTGCGGTGGGCGCCAGTCCCCAGGCCGCTGCGAAGCTGTCCCCAGAGCATGCCGATCAGCAGCGCGCTGGCCCAGGCGCCGCCCAGATACCAGCCGGCGACCAGCGCGATGGTGGCAGTTGCGCCGGCCATGGCGACTTGCCGCGCGCGGCGACGAGGTCGATCCGCTAGATCATTGAACGCCAGCAGGGCGACGACAGTCCCCAGCAATCCCGACAGCAGCAGGATCATCTGCGGGCCGCTGCGCTCCCAGATTGCCGCTTGCAGCATCTGCGCGGCATTGTGGATCCCGGCCCTGGCCAGCAGCAGCCCATCTTCTTCAGCGAGGGGCCATCCGCGCAGCGCGCCCTGGTGCTGCATGGCGATCACCGAGACTGGTTGATCCGGCGGAATCCACAGGTAGGTGACCGAGAGGTCGCCCAGCCCGGCAGCGGAGACCTGCGACTGCCGGTGCTGATATTCATCGACCGCGGTTTGGCGCCATCCCGCCAGACCCTGCGCTGCTGACAAGGGTGGCAGTTGGCCAAGGAAGGATGCCCAGTCGCCCAGACCGTCGCGCTGATGGGCCTCCTTCTCTCTGGCCGCAGCCTCGACCAGCAACGGCAGGTCGAATGCGTAGGGCCCCAATCGTGCATCAGCGGCGATCAGGGTGGCTGAGGGCAGTGCAGGTTGCGGATTGATGTGGCCGCGCGGCTGCTGAAATGCGCGGGAGTCGATCCGATCGGCGTGCCAACCCAGCTCGTAGGCGGGCGGGCCATCGTCTTTTGCGGGCGTTTCCGCCCACTGGAACATCTGCACCTGGCGCCTCAGCACCGCGCCCGGGACCGGTACACCCAGATCCGGATCACGGCTGCCGGTCGCCGACTGGAGGGTTGCGCTGAGGTGGACCAGCTCGCCCTCATTGGCCGGATCCAGACGGGCCGGCGATGCTTCGCGGACGGCCATCGTGGCCTTCAGCAGGGGAGAAAGTCGCGGCCGATGGTCGGCCGCAGTCCAGGCCAGGAGCAGCGCTGATCCGAGGTAGAGCAGCGCCGAGCTGACTCGCCTTGCCCCCCAATCGGAGCGCGCATCAATCGGTGAGGCGCTGTGCTGATGATTGCCTGCGGCGGGCATTGGGCGGGGCCACGCGATCTGGATGGCGTGAGTCTAGGCGGGTCTGCGGCGAGTGAATTGCCGAACTGGCGGCTACCGCCCAGTCACGCAAGATCTGGTCTGGATTGGTGGTCAGATCTTGGCTTTTGCGTCGGCCGTTGCCGCCAAGTCCGAACGCCGAGCTAGCCCCACTGGGGTAGGTGGGTCTGGATCCAGTTCACCGCCTCGCTGCCGAAGATGAAGAACAGGGCAAAGATCACCGTGAAATAGGCGACAGTCGCGACCTGCCAGAAGATGCTGACCAGGATCATCAGTCCGTCGCGCTCCAGAATTGCGACCGCCGCAAAGATCATTGCCAGCGCCGGCAAGGTGTTGTTAAAGGGAGCAATGGGCATCGGAATCGCCAGCAGCACGCCGCCCAGGGCGATCAGGCCTCCGCTGATCTTCATTCCGCGCCGACCGTCGGTCCAGTGGGTCAACCGAACCCGGGTGATCTTGGACAGCAGATTGACCAGCCAGCGGCAGATGCCGAGCAGAGTTTTCCAGGTCTTCAGGCCCGGCTGGATTTGATAGATCCGCTGCGGCAGCCAGGGCGTTTCGCGGCCCTTCATCATCTGCCAGCCCAGCGACGCCAGCACGAACCCACCCACCCCGGACAAGGGTCCCAGGGTCAGCGGCTGCATGAAGGGCAGGCACAGGACCAGCGCGACCAGGCCGAAGCTGGATTGCTCCAGGCGATCGAGCACCGCGCCCAGCGAGAGCGGCTCGTGCTCCGCGCGCTCGACGCATTCGGTGAGTAGTCCTATCAGTGCGTCGCGATGTTGCATGCGGGGCTTCCTGGCAGCAGGCGGCGAAGGCTAGCTAGATGCGTGACACAACGCCAGCGTGGATTGATCCGTACCAATGGTTATCCGGCTCCCAGGGCCTCGGCGTGAAAGGCGAGATGGTCGGCAATGAAGCTCTGGATGAACCAGTAGCTGTGGTCGTAGCCTGTTTGCATCCGCAGCTGCAGCGGCTGGCCAGCGCGTTCGCAGCTATGCTGTAGTCGTTCGGGCTGAAGTTGCGTTTGCACAAAGGGATCTTCGCTGCCCTGATCGATCAGCAGCGAACCCGGAAAGCGCCGACCGCCGTCTATCAGCGCGCAACTGTCGTAGGCAGTCCAACTGTCCCGCTCCTCGCCCAGATAGCGCGGCAAGGCCTTTTGTCCCCAGGGGACCTCGCTCGGAGCCACGATCGGCGCAAAGGCCGACACTGATCGATAGCGCTCCGGATGCTTCAGGGCCAGGGTCAGGGCACCGTGCCCGCCCATCGAATGCCCGCACAGGCTCTGCCGGGCGGGATCGGCACCCAGTTCCGTCTGCAGCAGCGCCGGCAGTTCGGCGTGCACATAGCTGTGCATCCGAAAGTGCGCGGACCAGGGTGCCTGGGTCGCGTCCAGATAGAAGCCCGCGCCAGCGCCGAACTCCCAGTCATCGCTCTCGCCGGCGATCCCGGTGTTGCGCGGGCTGGTGTCGGGTGCCACCAGCATCAGGCCATACTGAGCGGCCAGTCGCTGGGCGCCAGCCTTGATCATGAAGGTCTCTTCGTTACAGGTCAGGCCGGCGAGCAGATAGAGCACCGGCAGCGGTCGCTGCGGATCCGCATCCGGTCGAAAAACGCTGAAGCGCATGCTCCCGGCACAGCTGCTGGAGACATGGCTGTAAACGCTCTGGCTGCCGCCAAAACAGCGCTGCTGACTGTGCTGGGTCAGGCCCATCAGTACTTCACCACCGCGCGGATCGATTCGCCGCGATGCATCAGATCAAAGCCCTCGTTGATTCGCTCCAGCGGCAGGGTGTGGGTGATCAGGTCGTCGATCTGGATCCGTCCGTCCATGTACCAATCGACAATCTTCGGTACGTCGGTGCGGCCGCGGGCGCCGCCGAAGGCGCTGCCGCGCCAGTTGCGCCCGGTGACCAGCTGAAACGGGCGGGTAGCGATCTCCTGACCGGCACCAGCGACACCGATGATGATCGAGGTGCCCCAGCCCTTGTGGCAGCACTCCAATGCCTGACGCATCAGCCTGGTGTTGCCCACGCACTCGAAGCTGTAGTCAGCGCCGCCTTTGGTCAGGCTGACCAGATAAGCGACCAGGTCGCCTTCGACTTCGCTGGGGTTGACGAAGTGGGTCATGCCAAAGCGTTCGGCCAGCTCACGCTTGGCCGGATTGAGATCCACTCCCACGATCATCTCCGCGCCGACCAGGCGCAGGCCCTGGATCACGTTGAGCCCAATCCCGCCCAGGCCAAAAACCACGCAGCGCGAGCCTGCTTCAACCTTGGCGGTGTAGATCACAGCGCCAATGCCGGTGGTCACCCCGCAGCCGATGTAGCAGACCTTGTCGAAGGGCGCGTCGGGGCGGATCTTGGCCACCGCGATTTCGGGAAGCACGGTGTACTCGGCGAAAGTGGAGGTGCCCATGTAGTGATAGAGAGGTTCGCCGCCGATTGAGAAGCGGCTGCTGCCGTCTGGCATCAATCCCTGGCCCTGGGTGGAGCGAATCGCCTGGCACAAGTTGGTCTTGGGATTGAGGCAGTACTCGCACTGCCGGCATTCGGGGGTGTACAGCGGAATCACATGGTCACCCTTGGCGACGCTGGTGACGCCGGGGCCCACATCGACCACCACCCCGGCGCCTTCATGGCCCAGGATCGACGGAAAGATGCCTTCGGGGTCGTCGCCGGACAGGGTGTAGGCATCGGTGTGGCAGATCCCGGTGGCCTTGAGCTGGACCAGTACCTCACCGGCGCGGGGGCCGTCCAGATCCACAGTTTCGATACTCAGGGGCGCGCCCGCTCGATGGGCAACCGCGGCTCGAACTTTCATCTCGCTCTCCGTGTCGGTCAGCGCGCTAGTCTAGCCCGGAAGTTTTGCGAGATTTCGATCGCCGTCCGGCAGTCCCCGAACCGCCGACTGCAGAGTACGTACACCGGATGCTGGACAATCGTCATGAACGCAGAGCACGCCGCATGATGGAGAGCAAGCAATGACGCGATACCGTACGGAACACGACAGCCTGGGCGAGCTTCAGGTGCCGGTCAACGCGCTATATGGCGCGCAGACCCAGCGTGCAGTCCAGAATTTTTCAATCTCCGGGCGAGCGATGCCGTCCGCCTTCATCGCCGCACTCGGCATGATCAAGGCAGCCGCCGCGAAGGCAAACGCCAGACTGGGGCATCTGGATGCAGACCGCGCGCAGGCGATCGCCGACGCCGCCCAGCGCATCATTGCCGGTGAACATGCCGACGCCTTCCCGGTTGAGGTCTATCAAACTGGCTCGGGCACCTCGTCCAACATGAACATGAACGAGGTGATCGCCAGAATCGCCAGTTCGTCATCGCTGCCGGTCCATCCCAACGACCACGTCAACTTTGCTCAGTCGAGCAACGATGTGATCCCCGCGGCGATCCAGGTGTCCGCCTGCCTGGCGGTGCACAACCGCCTGCTCCCGGCATTGACTCATCTGGTCGATGCCATTCGCCGCCGCGCGGATGAACTGGCTCAAGTGGTGAAGACCGGACGAACCCACCTGATGGATGCAATGCCGATCCGGCTGGACCAGGAACTGGGCGCCTGGGCCGCCCAGCTGGGGTCAAACCGCGCTCGGCTCGAACACGCGCTTACCAGCGTGCGCCAGCTGCCGCTGGGAGGAACCGCGGTGGGCACCGGGATCAATGCCGACCCTGGCTTCTCCCGGGAAGTGGTCGCAGCACTGGCCGGGATCAGCGGATACCCTTTCGAGGTTGCTCCCGATCTGATGGTGCCGATTGCCAGCAAGGACGAAATCGTGGCCTTGTCCGGGCAGCTGAAGGCACTCGCCGCGGGCGCGATGAAGGTGGCCAACGATCTGCGTTGGATGAACTCCGGACCACTGGCTGGTCTGGGCGAAATAACCCTGCCAACGCTGCAGCCCGGCTCGTCGATCATGCCGGGGAAGGTCAACCCGGTGATTCCGGAGGCGCTGGCGATGGTTTGCGCCAGAGTGATGGGAAACGATGTGACCATCACCATCGCGGGGCAGTCGGGCAACTTCCAGCTCAACGTCATGCTCCCAGTCATCGCCGATACGATTCTGGAAAGCATCGATCTGCTCGCCAACGGCCTGCGCTCGCTGGCCGATCAGGTAATTGCCGGTTTCGAGGTGAATCCGGCCAATCTGGAGCGAACGCTGGCCCGCAATCCGGTCCTGATTACCGCCCTGAATGCGCAGATCGGCTACGAGCGTGGCGCAGAAATTGCTAAACGAGCCTATGCGCAGGGGCGATCTATCCTTGAGGTTGCCAGGGAAACGTTAGACTGGGACGAAGAACGCCTGAAGGAGCTTCTCGATCCCATGCGCCTGACCCATGGTGGATTGGCTTAGTCGCAGGCAGAAGAACCATGAGGAAGGAGTTTTTGTGACTTCGGCTGATCCCATCTCATGGCGTCAGGAGTGGATCCATTGCGGCGTCGTTTGCGCCAATGAAAGTCGGACAGATTGTCACTTTCATCCGCGTTAGCGGGTCCCTAACGGCTCCGCGGGTATGATTGGGAGTTTGAATGCCAGCGAGCGCGGCAGCGACGGGCGATAGCCGGCTTTGCGTTCGCCATTGCCAAGTTTTGGGAGGAGAGATCGTGAATCGAGTTTTTGCGTTGATTGCCATGCTGTGCATGCCGCTCGCGCTGTGGGCACAAACGCTGGACGTCACCGGCGACGAACTCCTGGGCGGCGAGGCAGACAACAAGCTGCGTGCCATAGCGGGTGAAGCTGCGCAGTCGGGCCGCGGGCTGCAGGTCAGTGCACCAGAGTACTGGCACGATCTGATCGCCGGTCAGTTGCGGCAGGGCAGTGCGGGCCTCAACGTACCGATGAGCTTCCGTGATACCACCATCGAGATGGTGACCGTGCGTCTGGTGGATAGCGCACCAGTGGAACCGGAACCGGCGCCGGTGGTTGAGCCCACGCCTGCTCCCGCGCCAGCCCCGACCCCCGTGCCGGCGCCACCGCCGCCGCCTCGTCCGCAGCCGGTGGCCGCAACGCCGCCTCCCGCGCCGACCCCGACGCCCGCCCCGGCACCGGTTCGTGAGCCCGAGCCGGAACCCGCGCCGACCCCGCCGCCGCCTGCGCCCGCCCCGGCGCCTGTCCCTACGCCTCCGCCAGCGCCTGCACCGACCCCGGAACCGACGCCGGCGCCGACCCCGCCAGTGGCCGAACCAGCAGCCCAGGCCGCAGCGGAGCCGGCGGAAGAACCCGCTGAACCAGAACCAGTGGGCGTGGTGATGGCCATCGTGCCCGCACCTGGGTCGGACAAGCGCGCACAGATGGAGCGGCGCTTCAATCAGGGTTCGGCGATCAGCGAAACGGTCGAGGCCGACGCTCTGCGTCGTGGCGATCAGCTTTATCTGAGCGACGACGTGGTGGTCGTGCTGCGGCGGACCACCGGCGGCGTGCTCGACCGCTACTGGTTGCAGGGAGAGATCGACTTCGGCTCACGCAACTTCAGCTCCAGGGGTTCACGAGCCTTCGTCGTTCGGCGTTAGCCGGAAGTCTGGCGATTCGCTTGCCGCAGCAATACGCTGCGGCGGCGAGTCTTGCCTCGGGGCAGTGAGCGATCGCCGGGTGAACCCGGCTGAGCGCCACCTCAGCCCTTCCTGAGCGCGCTCGGATCGACTCTCGCACATGCCCGCAGGATGCTGACGGGCAGGCGAATGCGGCGCATCCATGGCCGCCCGCCAGCTAGCCTGCATTTCTCTAAGCCCTTCGGCCGCAGAGGGCGATCTCTGCGGCGTGGTGGATCTGTTCCGGTGGTCAGATCGACGTTATGAAACGACGGCGGAACCAGCACGCCACGATATCGACGCGCTCGCGACGGATGGGTTGAAGAAGGGTGAGTCGTCCGGTGTGCCAACGCTCGCGCAGTTCCCCGCACATTCGGAGCTCGAGGTGAACACCGCGCCGATGGTGCGGGAGTCTGCACGCTCGGGCTTGGGTGGGCTACCAACAGCCAGGCTGGCGGGATTCCCGCGTCAGCGGCCGCGGCGCGGCCGGCGTTGTCTCCGTGCCTGGGGAGGCGAACCCGAATGATCGCCGGATCGGTTCAGGGAGATCAGCCCGATGGGGCTGAATCGTCGCCGTAGCCGTAGAACGGCTTGAGCATCGCCTCGGAGCCGGTGTACTCATCGGCGGATGCCTCAATGAATTCGGAGACACCCAGTTCCACCAGCACTTCGTACATCTCATCATCTTCGTGCAGCCGCAACAGCGCATCAGCGACCGCCTGGGCGATGGCTGGATCCACTCTCGGCGACGCCGAAACGGCTGAACCGGGGAATTCCCGGGTCTGATGGACTGGATAAAGATTCGGGTAGAGGTTCTGCAGCCAGGTCGGCACCATCGCCGCATCGGCCTCTCCGGCAAAGACGATTTCCACCGCATCGCGCCAGGAAGTTGCGGCCGACCGCACGTCTGGCTGCTGCATCGGATTGGGATACATTTCCAGCAACATCGCAAAGCCGAGATTCGGAGCCGGCATGCACACCACCCGACGTGCGACCAGCCCGCGCAGGGCGTCGCCCTCAAGTGGATCCATGGCCAGCAGGGAATAACTGGAAGGCTCGGCGGTTTTGACCATCGGGCGATAGCCGAAATGCTGCGCCCGGTAATCCACGAAATGTGCCTCTTCCATGGCGAAATCGATATCGCTGCGACTGCGCAAATCACTCCAGTAGAAATGATAATTGCGCGCGGTAACCAGTTCGAAGTTATGCCCCGTCGCCTTATTGAGGTAATTGAGCAGGGGGCCATAAACTTCTGCAGCCCGCTCCTGGTTGTAGGTAGGCTCAACGGCGAACTTCAAATCGGCGGCGCTGACACAGCTGGATGCCAACAGGCCGAGTCCAAATAACGCCGTGGTGAAGTGTTGACTGATACTCCCTTTCATGCCCAACCCTCCCTGTGGCAGCGAATCACTCTTAGCATGTTCGCTGGTGAAATTCTATGCTTGCCGACGACTAGCTATTGCCCGTCAATTGCGTCGATGCCGGTTCCGGTAAATCCGGCGTTCGCCAGCTGAGATCGGTTCCGCCGCAGGTCCATTGCTTGCTGGCAAACGCGGAAGTACTCACTTCCGCCAGGGCCAGCCCTGATTGCGCAATCTCCAGAACGGTCCCAATGGTCTGTCCTTCCGCTTCAACCCGATCACCCACCTGCAGACTGGATGGCGCGGCATCAAGCAGCGCCAGCGAGCGCTTGCTTTTGCCTCGATAGTGAGTTCTGGCAATGATTTCCTGTCCCGGATAGCAGCCCTTGCTGACGCTGACCGCGCGCAATCGATGCAATTCGAGCGCGAGCGCCAGGTGTTCACCGCTGCACAGATGATTGATCATCAACATCCCCCGACTCAGCCGGGCATCCTCCCAATCCATCAATCCGTTCACATTCTCATCGGCGTCGACCGTGGACACGGTCAGCGACCAGCCTTGGGGTAGATTAACCAATAGCCATTGCTCTTGATCAATTCGCTCAATTCGTTGCAATTGTTGATCAAGATCGGGCCGGGGAATGCGCTTTTCCGCGCGCAAATACGCCGGCTTCGGCGGCTCTATGGTCAGCTTGCTGCGCAACTGGAACTTGCGTAGATGCTCGGCCAGCGCCGGTGCCAGATCGGCTCGCAACAGCCAGAGCCATTGCTGTGCGCTCGCCCTGATCAGTGCGCCGGTGGCAACTGCCCGCCCATCGATGGCGCACAACGCGGCCCACTGCCAGCGAAGGTCGTCCACCCTGCGAAGATCGGTGGCCAACTGCGCCTGCAGGAATGTCAGCGCGTCCGGGCCAGCGAACTCGACCAGTGCATAGCGGGGTTCCATCGTAATTGGGCTTCCTTTGACCGGATCGGGGAATTCGCCTTGCGGCGTCAGAGTTGGAATATTACGCTTGGGCGATGAATGGAGCGTATGCGGAGCCAGGATCTGTCGAACAGGCGAAGGAGTCTGCGCGAGAGCAGCCTGATCCCACGCCTGGTCCTTCGCAGCCGGCTGAGGTCGGTGGACGTACCGGACTGGAACCAACCCGGTATGGGGACTGGGAGAAGAACGGCCGCTGTATCGATTTTTGAGTGTAGGGTTGCGCGCCTCGAGCAGGGCAACCCGGGAACCGTGCTGTATCAACCGTCTTTTGGGGGTAGAACATGAGTACGACCTCTTCGCAGGGGAGCAAACGGCCCCTGTCGCCGTTCATGATCGGGCCGTACTACCGGCCGCAGCTCACCTCCATCCTGTCGATTACCCATCGCGGAACCGGCGTTTTTCTATGCGCCGGAGCGCTGCTGCTGGTGTGGGGCTGCGTCGCGCTGGCGGCAGGCCAAAGCGATTTCGCCACCTTCGTTGAATGTCTGGGCAGCCCGCTGGGAACGCTGGCGGTGATCGGCTTCGTCTATTCGCTCTGGTTCCACTTCTTCAACGGCCTGCGCCATCTCGGTTGGGATGTGGGGCGCGGGCTGGAGTTGGCCAGCGCCTACAGCAGCGGCTACGCGGTGATGATCCTGACCCTGCTGGCGGGCAGCGCGACCCTTTGGCTGATCTACTTGAGGAGCTGAGAAGATGAGTCTGCAGACACCGATTGCGCGTGCTCGCGGCCTGGGATCTGCCAAGAACGGCTCCGAACACTGGATCGTTCAGCGGGTCACCGCCGTGCTCTTGCTTCCCCTGACCCTGTGGTTCCTGTACTTCGCGTGCAGCCTGGTGGGCGCCGACTACGCCTCAGTCAAGGCGGCGGTCGCACAGCCCTGGTGCGCAGCGCTGCTGGCGAGCTTCATGATCATCGTGCTTTATCACGCCCAACTCGGGCTGCAGGTGGTCATCGAAGACTACCTGCACGTTCGCTGGCTCGAGATCAGCGCCCTGGTCATCGTGAAATTCATCGCATTCTTCGGCTCCATTGTGGTGTTGCTGGCCCTGGCACGGGTGGCACTCGGCGCCTGAGCGCCCCTCGACATAGGACAGATTGATGAGCGCTTACAAACTGATTGAGCACAAGTACGATGTCGTGGTGGTCGGCGCTGGCGGTGCCGGACTGCGCGCCACCATGGGCACCGCAGCTCGCGGATTGTCGACTGCCTGCGTGACCAAGGTCTTTCCCACCCGCAGCCACACGGTGGCCGCCCAGGGCGGGATCAGCGCGGCGCTGGGTAACATGGGCGAGGACGACTGGCGCTTCCATTTCTACGACACCATCAAGGGCTCGGACTGGCTGGGTGACCAGGACGCGATCGAGTACATGTGCCGCGAGGCGATTCCGGCAATCATCGAACTGGAGCACTACGGGGTCCCGTTTTCGCGCACCGAAGACGGCAAGATCTATCAGCGCCCCTTCGGTGGCATGACCACCCACTACGGCAAGGGCACCGCGCAGCGCACCTGCGCAGCGGCCGACCGCACCGGTCACGCGATGCTGCATACCCTGTATCAGCAGTCGCTGCGCTACGACGCGCGCTTCTACATCGAATACTTCGCCATGGACCTGATCATGGATGGCGGCGAGTGTCGCGGGGTGCTGGCCTGGGACATGTCCACCGGCGAGTTGCACGTGTTCCGCGCCCATGCGGTAATCTTGGCGACCGGCGGCTACGGTCGCGCCTATTTCTCCTGCACCTCGGCGCACACCTGCACCGGTGACGGCAACGGCATGGTCCAGCGGGCCGGCTTCCCGCTGCAGGATATGGAATTCGTGCAGTTCCATCCCACCGGCATTTACGGCGCGGGCTGTTTGATCACCGAAGGCGTCCGTGGCGAAGGTGGTTACCTGACCAACTCCAAGGGCGAGCGCTTCATGGAGCGCTACGCGCCCAACGCCAAGGATCTGGCGTCGCGCGACGTGGTCAGTCGGGCGATGACCGTCGAGATTCGCGAAGGGCGTGGTGTGGGCAAGGATAACGACCATATCCATCTGCATCTGGAGCATCTGGGTCCCGACGTGATCCACGAGCGGCTCCCTGGCATTGCTGAAACTGCGCAGATCTTTGCCGGTGTGGATGTGGCCAAGGAGCCGATCCCGGTACTGCCGACCGTCCACTACAACATGGGCGGCATCCCCACCAACTACCACGGCGAGGTGGTGCGGTTGAAGGATGGCGATCCGGATTGCGTGGTTCCCGGTCTGTTCGCGATCGGCGAGGCAGCCTGCGTCAGCGTTCACGGCGCCAATCGCCTGGGCTCCAACTCGCTGCTGGATCTGGTGGTGTTTGGTCGTTCGGTGGCCAATCGCTGCGGCGAGACGATGACCCCCAATCAGCGTCACAAGGATCTGCCGTTGAGCCACTACGATGGCCTTTTGGGCGACTTCGATCAGTTGCGCAACGCCAAGGGCGACTTGCGAACCGCCGACATCCGTCTGGAGATGCAGAAGGCGATGCAGAAGGATGCGGCGGTGTTCCGCACCTCCAAGAGCCTGAAAGAAGGCTGCGAAGCGATTTCCAAGGTTTTCGACAGCTTCAGTCAGGTCAACGTGTCTGACCGCTCGATGGTGTGGAACTCCGATCTGGTCGAGACCCTGGAATTACGCAATTTGCTGGGGCAGGCGGTCGCGACCAT
>JAGRJL010000152.1 GCA_020442775.1 Lysobacterales bacterium
CCTACGTCTACGTCATCTTTGACGAAGATACCGATGCCTACTGGGCGCGCTCGCGGGTCCTGGAGTACCTGAGTCAGGTCAGTCCGACCCTGCCGGCAAGCGCCAGACCCCAGCTGGGGCCGGATGCCACGGGTGTCGGCTGGATCTATCTGTATGCGCTGATCGACCGTAGCGGGCAGCACGACCTGGGTCAGCTGCGCAGCCTGCAGGACTGGTTCCTGAAGTTCGAACTGCAGACCGTCCCCGGGGTCTCTGAGGTGGCGACCGTGGGCGGCATGGTCAAGCAGTATCAGGTGAGTGTCGATCCGGAGCGCCTGCGTGCGCTGCAGATGCCGCTGGCGCATATTCAGAATGCGATCCAGCGCGCCAACCAGGAAGTGGGCGCCTCGGTGGTGGAGATGGCCGAGGCCGAGTACATGATCCGCGCCAGCGGGTATCTGAAAGGTGTCGAGGATCTGGAAAGCGTGCCCCTGGGCAGCGACAGCAACGGCACCCCGCTGCTGCTGCGCGATGTTGCGCAAATCTCACTCGGCCCGCAGATGCGCCGCGGGATCGCGGAGCTGAACGGTCTGGGCGAGACCGTTGGCGGCATCGTGGTCATGCGCTTCGGCGAGAACGCCCAGTCCACCATCGACGGGGTCAAGGCCAAGCTGGAGGCGCTCAAGCAGGGATTGCCTGAAGGGGTCGAGATCGTGCCGGTCTATGACCGCTCCAGCCTGATCCAGCGGGCGGTGACCAACCTGTGGCACAAGCTGCTGGAGGAATTTGTGGTCGTCGCGGTGGTCTGCGTGATCTTCCTGTTTCACGTGCGCTCGTCGCTGGTGGCGATCATCAGCCTGCCAATCGGTATCCTCGCGGCCTTCACGGTGATGCACGCGCAGGGCGTCAACGCCAACATCATGTCGCTGGGTGGCATCGCCATCGCCATCGGCGCAATGATCGACGCGGCGATCGTGATGATCGAGAACATGCACAAGCATCTGGAGCGCACGCCGGCGAACGATGAAAACCGCTGGCAGATTGTGATCGAGGCGGCTTCGGAAGTCGGTCCGGCGCTGTTCTTCAGCCTGCTGATCATCACCGTCAGCTTTATTCCGGTGTTCACCCTGGAAGCCCAGGAGGGACGCCTGTTTGCGCCGCTGGCCTTCACCAAGACCTACGCAATGGCCGCGGCGGCAGCGCTGAGCGTCACCGTGGTACCGGTGCTGATGGGCTATTTCATTCGCGGCCGCATCGTTGCCGAGGACCGCAATCCGGTCAATCGATTGCTCAAGGCCATCTACCTGCCGCCGCTGCGGCTAGCGCTGTCCGCACCGCGACTGACCCTGCTGGCAGCAGCGGTGGTGATGCTGGTCGGATTGCTGCCGCTGCGCTGGATTGGCAGCGAGTTCATTCCGCCGCTGGACGAGGGCGACCTGATGTACATGCCCACAACCTATCCGGGGATCTCGGTGGGCAAGGCTCGAGAACTGCTGCAGCAAACCGACAAGCTGATCGCGACGGTGCCGGAAGTGGAGACTGTTTTCGGCAAGATCGGCCGCGCCGATACCGCCACCGACCCGGCGCCGCTGACGATGATCGAGACCTTCATCCAACTCAAGCCGCGCGATCAATGGCGGCCCGGCATGGATACCGACAAGCTGATCGCAGAGCTGGAAGGGCTGGTCAAGTTGCCAGGTGTCACCAACGCCTGGGTGATGCCGATCAAGACCCGCATCGACATGCTCGCCACCGGGATCAAGACTCCGGTGGGGGTCAAGGTCGCGGGGCCGGAGCTGGCACAGATCCAGCATATCGGACAGCAGCTGGAGAAGGTTCTGGGCGACGTCGCAGGCACCGCTTCGGTTTACTCCGAGCGGGTGGTCGGCGGTCGCTACATCAAGGTCGACATCCGCCGCGAGCAGGCCGCTCGATACGGAATGAACGTGGCCGACGTTCAACAGGTGATCGCCAGCGCCATCGGCGGCACCAACATTACCCATACGGTCGAAGGCCTGGAGCGCTACCCGGTCAACCTCCGCTATCCGCAGGACTATCGCGATTCACCGGAACAGCTGGCGTTGCTGCCGGTGGTGACCCCGAACGGACAGCGCATTGCGCTGGGAGATCTGGCCTCCATCAGCATCGATGACGGCCCCCCGGCGATCAAGAGCGAGAACGCCCGACTGAACGGCTGGACCTACATTGACATCGCCGGCGTGGATGTCGGCAGCTACGTGGAGCGGGCAAAGGCTGCCGTTGCCGCTCAGCTTGAACTGCCGACTGGCTATTCAATCGCCTGGTCCGGTCAGTATGAATACATGCAGCGGGCCAAGGAGCGCCTGAGCTATGTGGTGCCGCTGACGCTGGCGATCATCGTGGTGCTGCTGTACCTGAACTTCCGCCGCTTCACTGAAACCGCGATCGTGCTGCTGTCGATCCCCTTTGCCCTGATCGGCGGGATCGCCCTGGTCTGGCTGCTGGGCTACAACCTCAGCGTGGCGGTCGTGGTCGGCTTCATTGCGCTGGCCGGGGTGGCGGCGGAAACCGGGGTGGTGATGCTGATCTATCTGCAACATGCCTGGGAAGAGGTTAGTGCCGATAGCACCCGCCAACCGGGCA
>JAGRJL010000153.1 GCA_020442775.1 Lysobacterales bacterium
CCCGCTGTTCCCGCGGACCCTGGTGGAGGTCGGCGAGAACAATCAATTCATGCCAACCGGCCTGGAGCGGGCGCACTGGAGCAACGCAACACCCATCCGCAAGATCTTTCGCAAAGCCTTCGAGCAAGCAGGACTGCCGTATTTCCAGCCCCACAGCCTGCGCAAGACGCTAGTCGCGCTCGGCCAGAAGCTGTGCAAGACGCCAGAAGAGTTCAAGGCGTGGAGTCAGAACCTCGGGCACGAGGGCGTGCTAACGACGTTTGTGAGCTATGGAACGGTGTCCGAAAATCGGCAGGGGGAGCTGATTGGGGGCTTGCGTGCAGCGAGCAGTGATCAGCCTGACAATCTTGCGCGTGAGATCGCTCGATGGTTGGAGCAACACGGGCTCGGTTGATTTCGAGTCTACAGTGCCCCTGGGTCCCGCCAAAAAACCAAGCGAACGAGCTTCTAACTCCCCACCCGAATCGCCCGTGCCTCTGAATGTGTGTCAACGCCAATTGAATCCTGAGCCAGTGTGGTCAGTTTCCAACTGGCGCTAGAACGCCATTCACCCGCGGGTCAACGCCAGGTTGGTGCGTCTAGTCGAGAAAGGCTGCGCTCGCATGTCAGCTCATTTCAGGACGGCATGCGTCGACGGCCCTATTACTGGTACGGGAAGCGCTGGGCTTCTTGGGAATAACTCACGGGAGACGCAACATGAACACTTTCGAGAAATACGACTCGCGACAGCCGAGCGTACCCCTCCGGAGCGAAATGTATCAACACGAGATCAATTCGACGAGTCTTCTTTCTGCGGTCGCCGATCGGCCAATGTCTTTGATGCTTACCAATTTGAAGCGTTTGCTTTTCTTTTTCGCGACTGCGCTCGTGCTGGGTGCAGTGGCATCGTTTCCGACGGTTGGCTTTTCCGGCACGGTTTGGCGCGAATCAGCAATCTCTGAGCAGAGGCTGGTCAGTTTAAGCCCGGCGGCAATTGACGGAGTTGCAGTTGAACTGCAGGCTGGACCGCCAGCAGTTGGCGAAGTTTGGGAGTTGCCAGTATCCATCGGTCGAATGTGGCGAACGAGTTCACTGAGCGGTTCCGCCGGCGGCGATTTTCTATGGCGAGGAGTCGGCGTTGGCGACGCTCAGTCCCAGGCGGTCGTCGTGCGCAAAGGGACGGCTCTTAGTGGGTTCATCTCGGCCGGCGAAGGAGTCTATGAGCTGATTCCCGCTGCGGACGGAAATTACCTTGCCAGGCTCGATAGTAGCCGCTTTCCGGAGTGCGGTGGCGGGGTCGACCCAGTCATGAGCTACCCTGATCTGGAAGGCGCCCCGATCGTCGAGGCCGCGTCTGGCGGACCCGTTCGGATCGACGTGTTAATTGTGTACACGCCACAAGCGCGTGATGCGGCTGGTGGCGTCAGTCAAATTGAGGCAGTGGCGCATGCAGCAGTGGAGGCAGCCAATCTAGCTTTCGACAATTCCGAATCTGCACTGCAGTTTCGCCTGGTATCGGCGCGGTTGGCGAATTACAACGATAGCGGCGATAGCGCGAACGACCTCGCCTGGGTGGCCAATGACAGCGAAGTAGCGGATTGGCGCAACCAGCTTGGTGCCGACTTGGTGGCGCTGATCGCCGAAGATCTCGGAAGTGCTTGCGGGCGCGGTTACGTGATGAGAAACCCAGGGCCAGGGTTTGCAGTCAACGCGTTTCAGGTGACGGCTCGAGGCTGCGCCGTTGGGAACCTTAGCTACGCGCACGAGCACGGTCACAATCTGGGAATGGAGCACGACCCGGCCAATGGCGCCGCCTCTGGCAATGCCTCGTTTCCCTATTCGTTCGGCCACTACGTCAGCGGCAGTTTTCGCACAGTGATGAGCTACAGCAGCGAATGTATCGGCGGCTGTACGAGGCGTCCCTATTTCTCCAATCCCAATGTCAGTTTCGGTGGTTCGCCGACCGGCATTGTGAACCAGCGGGATAACTCTCGGACTGCGGACAACGTTGCTTCAATCGTATCCGCATTTCGGGCAGAAGCGCCTATACCTATTGCGCTAGAAAACACGGTATCGGTAGCGGGATCGACGAACTCTACCTCCACTAATAGCGATTTCCGTGAGTATACGGTAACCATTCCAGCTGGCACCGCGAATCTGACCATTGTCACTACGGCCGCAACCGGCGACGTGGACCTCTACGTCCGATTTGATTCGAATCCCACGTTGAACACTTTTGATTGTCGCTCCAACAACGGTGGCTCCGCGGATGACGCATGCAGCTTTACGAACCCTGCGGCTGGTGTCTGGAACGTGCGTGTTTACGGATACGACACCGGACCAGTCAACTACAGAATCATCGCTGCATGGGCAGGCTCGACCAGTTACGCGCTCTCGGTAGCCAAGGGCGGCACCGGCACCGGCAC
>JAGRJL010000154.1 GCA_020442775.1 Lysobacterales bacterium
CTGCTGACCATCGAGCCCTACAGCATCGAGCAACTGCGTGAGACCTTTGCTCAGGCCGATCGCGAAGGCTGGTACATCGAAGCGATGTTCCTGGAGCCGGTGATGGGTGAAGGCGATCCCGGCCGCGGGGTCACCCCGGCGTTCTACGCCGCCGCCCGCGAACTGACCAAGGCCCACGGCACCCTGCTGCTGGTGGACTCGATCCAGGCCGGACTGCGCGCCCATGGGGTGCTGTCGGTGGTCGACTATCCGGGCTTTGAGGGTCTGGAAGCGCCAGACATGGAGACCTACTCGAAGGCGCTGAATGCCGGCCAGTATCCCTTGAGCGTGCTCGCAGTCAACGAGCGTGCCGCCGGTCTGTACCGCAAGGGCGTCTACGGCAACACCATGACCACCAACCCGCGGGCAATGGATGTCGCTCTGGCGGTGCTCAACGGACTGACCCCGGCTGTTCGCGAGAATATCGTTGAGCGCGGCAAGGAGTTCGTCCGCAAGCTGGAAGCGCTGAAGGCCGAACTGCCCGGCTGGATCACCAAGGTCCAGGGCACCGGCCTGCTGTTCTCCTGCGAACTCTCCGACGAGTTCAAGTGCTTCGGCGCCGACAGCACCGAAGAATATCTGCGCAAGCACGGCCTGGGCGTGATCCATGGCGGGATCAACTCGCTGCGCTTCACCCCCAGCTTCCTGGTCAGCAGTGCCGAGGTGGATCTGGTCATTGATCTGGTCCGTCAGGCCCTCACCGAGGGTCCGCGCAAGCAGGCTCCGCAGGCGCAGACCGCTCACGCGGCCTGATCCCGATCGGCGCCGCGGGCAACTGCGGCGCCGCAACGGTGACATTCAACCCACTTCCGGACGCCGCATGCGCCACGCGTCCAGAGCCTGGCAGGAAGCGCAAGTCGAGCATCTGAGGAAGGCGCCATGAGTCTGCGCAACCGCCTGGCCGAGTTCGGATTCGAGGCCAATGAGGACTATGAGTTTCCGCTGCGCTGCCTGATGGAATCCGAGCCCAGGGGGCTGCGCTGTCTGCACATTGCCGGAGATTCAGGACGTCGCAAGACCGCATTTGCCCAGGCGCTGGGCATGGCCTGGGAGTTCACCCACGTGGTCTACCAGGACTGCTCGCGACGGCCGCCACCGGCCGCACCGGTGTACGTCGTCGACCCCGACAGCGGCGAGAGTGAGGAAGGCGCCGCGGCGATGACCCCCTTCGAACGGGCGGTCACCGAGGCTGCCGCCTACTCCGAGGCAGATCGAACCCTGCTGATCATCGATCAGCTGCAGGCGTTGGATTTTGAGGATCAGATCCGCCTCTATCGATTCAGCCAGGAGCGCGAGTGGACCGCCGGCGACGGCACCGTGTTTGCCCACCCGCGCAATCTGATCCTGGCCCTGATCAGCGAGGACGATCTGTACCACCCTCTGCAGAAGGCCAGCTTTCGCGTCTGGACCGATGCCGGCAGCGGTCTGGTCAACTATCAGCCGGCTGACTTCGGATTGGCCAGCGACGCGCGCTGGTTCATGGACGCGATGGCCCAGGTATTTGCCGCCCTTCAGTCCAGCCCCACCTTCAGCGAGTACTCGATGCTGGTCAACGACATCCGCGACCGTGTTCGCACGGTGGAGCACCTGCGCGTGGCGCTGTACGGGCGCATCGAGCATCTGGATCGCGATCTACTGACCGCAAGGGAGCTCGAACCCGTGTTGGGCGAGGCGGTGACCCAGATCAATCTGTGGGTGGGGTTGGACGAGATCGAACTCTCCAGCCCGGATGAATCATGAGTCTACGCGGCGAGGGCAACGGGTGGCCGCTTTCGCGGTCCGTCTAGCAAGACTCGGCAAGAGCGGTTGTGGAACCGCAGCTCGATTCAATTCATCAGAGCCGATCGCAGCGCGATGGCGCAGCGCCCGCCGCCCTGGAAGCCGTGAATCTTCTGCGTGAGTGACGTCCCCGACTGAACGGCCGCCAAAGCAACTACGGCAGCGCGCCGTGTGCGCCCTCAAAGAGCGCAAATTGAGTCATCAATAGCCGTCAGTGACGTTAAAGTATGGGGACCTGGACGCGGATCGTCCCAGATTTACCACCGCGCCCGGCGCTTTTGGAGTTGAACATGAGCCACAGTTTTCCGACCGTCGCGTTCGCCCTGCTGCTGGCTTGCGCCCCGGTCTGCGCCGCAGAGCAGGAAGCCCCTGCGCCTACCGCGCCACCGGACACCGATGTCACGGTCGCCGACCTTGGCGATCCCGCGGCACAGGAGCGCAACAGCGCCGAGCGCGGCACGCCGCATTCGCTATCCACCGTGATTTCCCGCGGCGAGGACAAGTCCGGCCTGAGCATGGAACAGAAATGGAGCCATGACGTGGTGGTGTGCAAGCGCCAGCAGGTCAGCGGCAGCCGCATCACCCGGAAGGTCTGTCATACCCGTGGTGAATGGCAGGCCATGCGCAACAACGCTCGTGAGTCTGTTGATGCGGCCATCCGTGAGGCGCTGATTTACGGCGTCGACGGCGGCTGACGCTGAGCAGCAGCCGGATTCCGCACAATTTGTTCCGGAAACCCGCATCGGTGACAGTCGCGGCGGCGCAGCCTGTCGGTCGTCGCGCCCAATGGATTTGACAGCAGATCTGTCGCGCCCCCAGCCCGGTACCAGATCGCGTCCAATCCCGGATGCCCGCCGGCAAACGCTTGCTCAAGTGGCGCCGCCTCCGCGTCATCGGCGGCACCCGCCTGTTCTCATGACCAACAGGCCCGCTGCGAGCCATCGGCCAGATGCCGGACGACAGCCCCACTCCCAAGGGATGCTCACAGCCCAAGGCCGCGAAACCATCAACCCTTCAGCCGTCCACATTTAAAACGTGACCCTACTCAATCAACAAAAATTGAATCGTTCCCGGTTTATTTCACTCAATCTGACGGTTTCTGAATCAACCCTTGTGATTATTGATAAATAACAAAAACTGAAACGTCAGGTTCTTGCGCGCCGGTTTTATTCCATTCAAAGTAAACCCATGGAGTGATCAACAGACAGCGACATTCCATCACCTGACCAATCAAACGGAGTTCCCGATGAAAGCACGCAATCTGAACTATGCAGCCAGCGCCCTGTTGCTGATCGCCGCTGCCACCGCCAACGCCGGCGAAGCCAGCCACGTTGAATTGGGCACCCGCGCCGGCCTGTCAACGGTGATCAACAAGGGCATCGATGGGAAGGGCCTGACCATGGAAGAGAAATGGAGCCATGACGTCGTCGTCTGCAAGCGCACCCAGATGACCGGGAGCCGATTCTTCTTCAAGGTCTGCCACACCCGCGGCGAATGGCAGGCGATGCGTTCCAATGCCTGGGAAAGCACCGACTATTCCCAGCGGATCGGGTTTTGAGCCAAATGGATCCGCGCCGCCAGCCGTGATTGGTTGGCGGCAGCTTTTTTCTTGATCTGAACCCGCGCGCAGAAGCTGGAGATTCAATGTTGGCGGGATCACCGCATGCGCAGCTTCCGGGACGGATCAGAGATGAGATCAAGGAGACCAGGATGAATCGCTCACCGGTCGTGGTGGCCGCGATCTGCCTGATTGCCAGTGCCAGCGCACAGGCAGGCAAACCGATTCAGCAGCGGTTATTTCCGGCTGCGGAATGGGCGCCGATGCTGATCGAGAAGCGGACGCACCAGAGTGATGAAGAGATCAGCTGCAAGCGCTATCGGAATCCCGGTAGCCGGCTGGAAGAGGAGCATTGCCGGACCCGACCGGAGTGGGCCGACTTGCGCCTGCGAACCCGCCATGATCTGCAGATGTTTTTGCTGCGCTGAGGCGACAACATGTGTCGCGACCGCCGGCGATCTTCGACCTCGATCGGTGAAAGCCGCAAGATGCACCGAAAGTCCGTCCGCTTCGCCGCCGGCAGCCAAGCTACCCACCCACTCTAGGGCCGAATCCCACACGCGCTGGTACAGCGAGGGACGCGCCAGAATCCCTGCGCCGCAGCCGTCAGCCACCGGTGCCTCAACTCCTTTCGAAGCCCCTGAGCGTAGGCTGAGTTGACCCAGGCCCCAGGGCTTACGCGGATGGCATCTCCGCGGAGAAGCGAGTGCCTATTCTCCGAGAGCAGATATTGACTCCCTTTCGATCCTCATTCGCCCGATGGGCAGGCTCATCAGCGGGCGAGTGTTCGTTGACGCGCGATCGTTGAGTCGCTGATTTCTGGCATGGTCGACGGATAGTCCCCGCCCAGCGTATTCCGCCTGGGTCACCTGCGGCAGTTCGACCAATACGACTCCAGTTCATCTCACCCTACCCTCGCTACGCCATATCGGACTGACGGCGGGCAGGCGCGGACCGGTACTGATCTGATTCCTTGCCCACCTACCAATCCACCGCCTCTCGCGATCAGCGGTTGCCCTGCGTTGTCAGGTTTCTGAAAACTTGTCAGCGAGAAGCAGTGAACCGGATCTGAATGGATTTTCCGTTATTGGGCAAATCCTGATAATCAAGCGACCTGTTAACCCATGCCAAACGGCATATTGACAATCGCTTGCGTGAATCCATTCCGCGCACTAGCGTTGAGTTGCGACCTAGCCAGGAGCAATCAGATGAATACCCGAAGATTAATTATTGGCCTATGTCTGGCATTGACCGTCAATACCTTGACCGCTGCCGAACCTGAAAAGACACCGCCGATTGAAAATGAAAATCCAAAATCGCAGGAATCGACTACCGGACCCGCACCAGTGAGTAAAGCGAAGGACCCATTGGAAGAAGAGATCGTCATCAAGATGCTGTACTCCGAGACCATCGTCAGCGAGCGCCCCAGGCGTGGTAGATGGTCCGACAACACCATCATCTGCAAGGAGGTGACGCGTATCGGCACCCGATTCAAGGAGGAGAGATGCATGAGCGCTGCAGAGTGGGAGTTTCTGACCAAAGAGACCAGAGAGGGCCTGCGCAACGGTGCACTGCGTTGAACTGCCACGTATCGACGACTCGATTCTTGAGCACAGTAGATAATTCACAAGAAATGAAACCTGAAATTATTGCCTGATTGCCTGGAGTGACACAGATTAAATTCCGGCATTGAACGCTTCAAAGCTCAATAGCCAAACATCTTTTTTATAGGAGTTTGATATGAATGCATTATTTTCTGTGCTTGCCCTCTCGATATTGATTTGCTCCGGCGCGGCGCATGCCGACGATACGGAATCCAATTCACCAAGCACTGGCGAACGCGGCACCAAGGCGGCCCTGTCAACCGTACTCAACAAGGGTATCGAAGAAAAGGGTCTGACCATGGAGGAGAAATGGAGCCACGATGTGATTGTCTGCAAGCGCATGCGGATGACCGGCAGTCGCTTTCCCCTCAAGGTCTGCCATACCCGCGGTGAATGGCGGGCAATGCGTTCCAACGCTCAGGAAACGGTCAATTACGCCCAGCGACTCCAGGGGTCGGGACGGCACGATTAGGCATCAGGGCGCCGCCGCCAACAGCTGGGTTGGCGGCAGCGCATTCAGCCGTTGCCAACGCGCAGGATCTTGAACACCACCGCTGGCGTGAAGCCCGCGAAAGCGGTATTACCTGTAGACCCCATTCGACAGAATTCGGGAGGTTCAAATGAATCGCACGCTCATTGCCATGACGGCCATTTGCCTGCTTGCCACCTCCGGCGCCCACGCCGGCAGACCCGTCAAGCAACGGCTCTTCCCTGCTGCGGAATCGCCGCAGATGACAATTGCCAAGCGCAGCCAGGAGCACGATCAAGCGATTACCTGCAAGAGTTACCCCAAACCGGGAAGCCGGCTGGAGATGGAGCGCTGCATGACCCGCCCCGAATGGGCCGAGATGCGCTTGCGCACCCGCTACGACTTGCAGATGTTTCTGCTGCGTTGAACCCACTGTGACGGCACTGCAGGCAACGGTCAGCTAGCGTAGCGGTCTGTCGCCTCCACCAGCGCATCGAGAATGCCGGGCTCGAAGGCCGAATGGCCGGCGTCCGGAATGATCTTCAACTCAGCCTCCGGCCAGGCCCTGTGCAGATCCCAGGCGCTGCGGATCGGGCACACCACGTCGTAGCGACCCTGCACGATCACGGTGGGGATGTGGCGGATCTGCGCAACCCCATCCAGCAGCTGATTTTCACTTTCCATGAAGCCTGCGTTGACGAAGTAGTGGCATTCGATGCGGGCAAAAGCGAGTGCCTGGGCATCGACATCAAAGGCCGATTCATAGGCCGGATCGCCGAGTAGAAAGCTGGTGCGCGCCTCCCACTTTGACCACGCCCTGGCCGCCGCCAGGCGCACCGCGGGGTCCTCTGCGGTCAATCGGCGGTAATAGGCGCTGATCAGATCGCCGTGTTCCACCACCGGGATTGCAGCCAGATAGTCCTCCCAGTGATCAGGATAGATCTCGCTGGCGCCATGCTGGTAGAACCACTCCAGCTCCTTTCGGCGCAACATGAAGATCCCCCGGAGCACCAGTTCGCTGACCCGGTCCGGATGCGTCTGGGCGTAGGCCAGCGCCAGGGTGCTGCCCCAGGATCCGCCGAAAACCTGCCAGCGCTCGATCTGCAGAAACTCCCTCAGACGCTCGATGTCAGCGACCAGATCCCAGGTCGTATTGGCTTTCAGCTCGGCGCTGGGCTGCGAGCGGCCGGAGCCGCGCTGATCAAACAGCACGATTCGATAACGCTGGGGATTGAAGAAGCGCCGCGCCTTGGCGGGTGATCCACCACCCGGTCCACCGTGCAGGAATACCACCGGCTTGCCTTGCGGATTGCCCGACTCCTCCCAGTACAGCTTGTGGCCGTCGCCAACTTCCAGCATGCCCTGGGAATGCGCCTGAATCTCCGGATAAAGGGTGCGGCGGGTCAGTTGTTGCATAGCTTCTCCCAGGAATTTTCGAGGTTGGCGTGACTATAGTGGGTTGAGGGCCCAGGGCACAGGGTAGAAGGACAGGGCAGAGGGATCAGGGCCCAGGGCCCAGACGAGCGGCGCACCATCTGGCTCTGAACCCTGGGGCCCCGTGCCCTGGGCCCTGTGCCCTTTGCCCCCAGCCACTGGCCACACCCCCACGCAGCTGGCACAATTCATCGCTCAATCAAGATGAAGGGATATAGTCATCGACCTCACCCGCTGCACCGCGCTGCTGAAGCTGCTGGCTGACCCAACCCGCCTGCGCCTGCTGACCCTGCTCGCCGGTGAGGAGCTGACCGTGGCGGAACTGGCTGCGGCCACCCGTTTGGCCCAGCCGCGGGTCTCCACCCATCTGGCCAAGCTCAAGGAGGCCGGGCTGGTGCTGGATCGTCGCGCGGGTGTTTCGGCCTACTACCGTTTCCCGCTGGACGAGCTAGAGGTCGACACCCGCTCCACTTGGGAGCACCTGCAGGCAATCGCCGACGATGGATTGCTGAGCGAGGACGCGCTACGGCTGCGCGACGTGTTGGACAAGCGCGCGCGTTCAGAGAACTGGGTCGACCAGGTCGCCGGCGACATGGAGCGACACTATTCGCCGGGGCGCACCTGGGATGCGCTGGCCCGCGCACTGACCTTTCTGATCGACGCCGGCGACGTGCTGGACCTGGGATCGGGTGACGGTCTGATGGCCGAGATGCTGGCCCCGCAGGTGCGCTCGCTGATCTGCCTGGACGTCAACCCGCGGGTGGTGGAAGCCGCGCGTAGTCGGTTAATGGCCTTCCCCCAGGTTCGGGTCGACCTCGGTGACATGCATGACCTGCCCGTGGCCGACCGCGCAGTCGACTGCGTGCTTTGCTTCCAGGTTTTGCCCTACAGCGACCGCCCCGAGCAGGTCTTTGCCGAAGCCGCTCGGGTACTGCGCCCCGGCGGCCGGCTGCTGCTGACCACCCTGGCCAGCCATCGCCATGCGGGAACCGTGGCGCCCTACGGGCACAGCAATCTGGGCCACAGCGCTGAGCAACTGCAGCGCTGGTGCCAGGAATGCGGCCTGAAGGCCCGTTTTTGCGGCGTCTCCAGTCAGGAGCGACGCCCGCCACATTTCGAGATTCTCACCCTGCTCGCCGAGAAAAGCTGATGCTGCCCTACCGCCACCCCGAACGTGCCGAATCCCTGCTGCAGGCCCTGCAGCAACGCATCCTGGTGATCGACGGAGCGATGGGCACCATGCTGCAGGCCTACCAGCTGGATGAAGCAGCCTTTCGCGGCCAGCGTTTCGCCAATCATGGACACGAACTGAAAGGCAACAACGACCTGCTCAGCCTGACCCAGCCGGAGATCGTTGCCGAGGTTCACCGCGCCTATTTCGAAGCCGGCGCAGATTTGGTTGAAACCAACACTTTCAATTCCACCGCGGTGGCCCAGGCCGACTATGGGCTGGAGGCGCTGTGTTACGAGCTCAACTACGAGTCGGCCAGGCTGGCGCGTGCGGCAGCCGATGCCTGCACTGAGCGCACTCCGGAGCGACCACGCTACGTGATCGGCGCCCTGGGACCGACCAACCGGACAGCGTCGATCTCGCCCGACGTCAACAATCCGGGCTTCCGCAACATCAGCTTTGACGAACTGGCGCAGGCCTATCTGGAGGCCAGCCGCGGACTGATCGACGGCGGCGCCGACATTCTGATGGTTGAGACGGTGTTCGACACCCTCAACGCCAAGGCCGCGCTGTTCGCTATCGATGAACTGTTCGAGGAACTGGGCGCACGGGTCCCGGTGATGATCTCCGGCACCATTACCGACCGCTCCGGCCGCACGCTGTCCGGGCAAACCGCGCAGGCCTTCGCCTACTCGCTGCGTCACGCCCATCCGCTCAGCATCGGCCTCAACTGTGCGCTGGGCGCCACCGAACTCAAGCCCTATCTGCAGGAAATCGCTGGCAGCGTCGAGTGCCTGAGCAGCGCCCACCCCAACGCCGGCCTGCCCAACGCCTTCGGCGAGTACGACGAAACCCCGGCGGAGATGGCGGCGGTGATCGGCGAGTTCGCCCGCGAGGGGCTGGTGAATCTGGTCGGCGGCTGCTGCGGCACCACTCCGGCACACATCCGCGCCATCGCCGAAGCGGTCGAGGGGGTCGCGCCGCGGCAGGCGCCGCAGCTGCTGGCACAAACCCGCCTCGCTGGCCTGGAGCCGCTAACGCTGACCCCGGAACTGAACTTCATCAACGTCGGCGAGCGCTGCAACGTCACCGGTTCGGCGCGCTTCCGCAAGCTGATCGAGGCCGACAGCTACGAGCAAGCGGTGGAAGTCGCCCGCGAACAGGTCAACTCGGGTGCACAGATACTCGATATCAACATGGACGAGGGCCTGCTCGACTCCGAAGCGGCGATGGTGCGCTTTCTGAATCTGCTGGCTGCAGAACCGGACATTGCCAAACTGCCGATCATGATCGACTCCTCCAAGTGGAGCGTGATCGAGGCCGGCCTGAGATGCGTACAGGGCAAGGCCATCGTTAACTCGATCAGCCTGAAGGAAGGCGAGGCCCCGTTCCTGCAGCAGGCCCGCCGGCTGCAGCGCTATGGCGCCGCGGTGGTGGTGATGGCCTTCGACGAAACGGGTCAAGCAGAGACCGTCGAGCGCAAGGTCGCCATCTGTGCGCGCGCCTTCGATCTGTTGGTCAACCAGGCCGGCTTTCTGCCCGAAGACATCATCTTCGATCCGAACATCTTCGCTGTTGCCACCGGCATCGAAGAGCACAACGACTACGCGGTCGCCTTTATCGAAGCCTGCCGGATCCTCAAGCAGCGCTTCCCCAGCAGCCATATCTCCGGCGGCGTCTCCAATGTCAGCTTCGCCTTCCGCGGCAATGACGCGGTGCGCGAGGCGATTCACTCGGTGTTTCTCTATCACGCGATCGCTGCCGGCATGGACATGGGCATCGTCAATGCCGGACAGCTGGCGGTCTACGACGATCTGCCTGCCGAACTGCGGGATGCGGTCGAGGATGTGGTGCTCAATCGCCGCGCCGATGCCACCGAGAAGCTGCTGGCCATCGCCAACAATTTCAAGAGCGGCGCCAGGGAAGCCGATCGCGCCCAGGATCTGGCCTGGCGTGAGTGGGGTGTGGAGCGCCGTCTGGAATACGCCCTGGTCCACGGCATCGATCAGTTCGTCGAGGGCGACACCGAGGCCGCAAGGCAGTTGGCGAACAAGCCGCTGGAGGTGATCGAGGGTCCGCTGATGGCCGGGATGAACACCGTCGGCGACCTGTTCGGCGCCGGC
>JAGRJL010000155.1:0-1125 GCA_020442775.1 Lysobacterales bacterium
CCTGGTTCGTAGCCAGGTACTCTATCCAACTGAGCTACGGGCGCTCCGAAAAACATTGCTGTGTGCGTGCAGCCATCACAGCGAGCCCACTATTATTTCGCGCATCCCGGTCAGCGTCAATCCCCATTCGCGCTAGCGACTGCTCTGTCGCGACTTCCAGGGCAACATTGTCGAGAGAAGAGCAGCTAGCCTGCACTTCTTACTGCTTTCCTGCTGCGAACGTCGATCTCCCCGACCTGTCGCGACCTTTTCCTGTCGGGAAGCTCGACGGAGGCAGCGACGCCTGCGACGCCGGTCGGGTCCGCCGATTGCACCACGCCATGCTCGCAGCGTCCACGCGACGGAGATCTGCGAGGACTGCAGCTAGCGTCGGGGCAGCAGCTTAACCGGATCGGTGGGTTTGCCGGCAACCCGAATCTCGAAATGCAGCATCTCGCGATCGGTTCCGCTGCGCCCCATCTCGGCAATCACCTGCCCTCGCTTGACCTTGTCACCCTCGGCGACCAGGCGCTTGCGGTTGTGCCCATAGGCGGTCAAGTAACCACCATCGTGCTTGATGATGACCAGTTCCCCGTATCCAACCAGTCCAGACCCGCTATAGACCACCTGACCAGCCCGCGCCGCGCGCACCGGTTGGCCGGCCTGCCCGCCAATCTTGAGCCCCTGCCGGGCGGGGTCATTGGCCTGGAATGTCCGCAGCACGGCGCCCTCGGTTGGCCACAGCCACCCGGAGGTGGCGCTTGGCTGGGCGGTCGCCGCGGCACCACTGGCGCTCGCTTCGGGTCTGGCGGCGCTGGCGACCGGCGGCTTGGGCGGACTGCTGGCGGGCGTCGCCGGCGCGGAAACCGGAGCGGGCGCGGTAGACGCCGTGGAGGGACGCGAGTTGGTCGGCTTGGGCCGGGAACGGTTACTGGCACGCACCGGCTTGCCGCCCAGCCGCAGCTTCTGGCCCGGGTAGATCCGGTATGGCGGTGCGATAGCGTTGATCCTGGCCAGTTCCCGGTAGTCCAAACCATGCTGCCGAGCGATGCCATAGAGGGTATCGCCACGACGCACTTCATGAACGCCCCGGGTCGCCGTCGCGGGCTGGGTCACTCGTGGTTCGGCCGCCACCCGCGGCCGACG
>JAGRJL010000155.1:1202-5299 GCA_020442775.1 Lysobacterales bacterium
AAAATCACTAGACCACGCCCGCCAGCAGCGGCACGAAAGCTACCGCACCGAGCTTTTCGCTGCGCCAGGCGTCACCGTCACGCTGCACGCAAACCAGCTGCTGAGCGCCGGAGGGGCCGATGGGTGCAACCAATATTCCCCGCTCGCCGAGCTGGCGCAGCAGCGGAGCGACCAGTTCCTCGGCGCCAGCGGTCACCACAATGGCGTCAAATGGGGCCTGCTCCGGCCAGCCCACGTTGCCGTCGGCGTGACGGCTGCGAATGTTCTTGAACCCCAACCGGCGAAAGCGTCGGCGGGCGACATAGAGCAGCTCGTCGATACGCTCCACGGTATGCACTTCAGGGACCAGGCTGGCCAGCACTGCCGCTTGATAACCCGATCCAGTGCCGACCTCCAGCACCCGTTGTGGGATGCCGTCTCGCAATACGGCCGCGGTCATCTTGGCCACGATGTAGGGCTGGGAAATGGTCTGGCCCAGACCGATCGGCAAGGCGGTGTCCTCGTAGGCGCGTGAGGCCAGGGCTTCGTCGACGAAAACGTGGCGCGGCAGCTGACCGATGATCCCCAGCACCCGCTCGTCGCTGATCCCGTTCTGACGCAGCCGCGCCACCAGGCGATCACGCGCGCGCTGCGAGGTCATCCCTCTGCCACCCATTCCGCCAGCACTACTGACCGCCATCATCCTGCGAGCTTGCCTATCCAGGTGGCGATCTTGTCGAGGGTGCGGTAGTGGGTCAAATCGACCGTGATCGGGGTCACCGAAACCATCCCGCGACGAACCGCGTCGATGTCGGTGCCGGGCCCGGCATCCTGCTCGGGTCCCGGCGGACCAATCCACCAGATCGGCCGACCACGCGGGTCGCGCTCGTGGATGCACGGTTCAGAGCGGTGGTGATGGCCCAGCCGGGTCGCCTCGAAGCCCGCCAGCTCCTCCCACGGACGGTCGGGCACGTTCACGTTCAGAATGGTGTCTGCAGGCAGCGGATCTTCCAGCAGCCGCTGAATGATCCGGCGCGCGGCGCGGCCAGCGGTTTCGAAGTGCTTGCCAACATGATCGCTGCTGGCGAGCGACACCGCGACCGCCGGCAGCCCGAGGAAACGGCCTTCCACCGCCGCCGCTACGGTGCCCGAGTAGAGGACGTGATCGCCAAGATTGGCCGAATTGTTGATCCCGGAAACAACGATATCGGGCTCGCCGTCCAGCAAGCCGGACAAGGCCAGAAAGACGCAGTCCGATGGGGTCCCGGCGACCCGGAATCGCCCCGGCTCCAGCTCCAGCGCGCGGATCGGCTGATCCAGCGTCAGTGAGTTGCTCGCGCCGCTGCGATCCCGATCCGGCGCCACCACGGTGACCCGGCCCAGCGGCGCCAGCGCACGGGCCAGCTCGGCGATGCCCGGCGCATCCACGCCATCGTCATTGCTCAGCAGCAGGTGCATCAGCGCAGGCTCCCGGCACGCGATGGTAGTGACACCATTGCTCGATCACGCCGCGAGTCGAAATATTGACTGGCCGCGGGCGCCACCCTGACCTGTTCAGACAGGCGGCTCGCAGCGACTTCCCTATGCATCTTCAGCATTCCTTGGCCAAGGCCCCTCAGCGACTCCTATCATAAAGCCTGCGGACCCAGCCAAGTGGCCCTAAATGCCCGAGCATGAGAAAGATCGTGACCCACCCGGGCCCGATCAGTTGAGCGAAGACGATCTGGCGTTATTTCGGCGCGAAGTGGGCGTGGTCCGCCGGATGCATGCCGATCAGCCGCCGAGCGCCCCCAAACCGGCCCCCGAACCGCGCCAGCGAGAGGCCGATGATCGCGAGGTCATCGCCAGTCTGGATGCGCCCGATACCCCGCAGGAGGGCGCCGAAAGCGGCGACGTGCTCAGCTATCTGGCACCGGGCTACCGACGCCGCTGGCTGCGCCGGTTGATCCGCGGACAGTTCGTGATCGCCGATCAGATCGACCTGCACCATCTCGATCTCAAGCGCGCCGGCAAAGTCCTGAGCGAGTTTCTCAAGGCGTCGCGCGCAAGCGACCGGCTGTGCTTGCGAATCATTCACGGCAAGGGCGGCGCCAGGGGGTCGGTGCTCAAGGCGATGGTGGAGCGCGACCTGACCCGGCGCATCGAAGTGATCGCCTTCCACTCCGCACCCAGGGATCAGGGCGGCACCGGTGCGGTGGACGTGCTGCTGCGAGCGCAGCATTGACCGGAAGAGGGCTGCGAGACTGATCCGCCCTGCGCCGATGGCTACAACCGCGCCGCTCCCCGAAGCGGCGCGGCCGGATCGCGCTCTAGCCCTGGCCGTCGTCGGCGACCTTGATCTTCGGCGGATTGACCCAGCGGGTCTTCACCCCGCGCATCTGTGCCTGACGCTCAACCGCCGACATCTTCGGCTTGTTCAGCTCGTAGCGCGGCTCGGCGCCAGAAAGCGTGCGTGCCCCGGTGGTGCCACAGCCCACCATGCTCCCCATTGCGATTGCCCCGACCAGAACCAGTGCCAAACGCATGTTGATCTCCTGTCGATTTCAGCAGTGTTTCGAACCGAAGCAAGCTGACGACTCACTGCCACGTCGTGCGGCTTGAGATCAGTATAGGTCGCTGATTTTTAACGAAGGGGCGGCTATTGCGATTTGAAGGCGCGTTGCTACACAAGATCACGATCTGGCGTTGAAGGACTTTCGCCCTACTCGATCTCGGGCTCGGGCTGATCGTGCACGTCGCGCAAATCCACCAGCTCGCGCATCACCGCGGTTGCGTAGCCGCCGCTGCTCAGCTCGAAAGACAGTGCTACGACGTTTTCGCAGATCCATTCTTCGGCCAGATCCGCCACTGCCAGCCGCAATGCACGCCGGTCCGCCTCTACCCCAAGGCGCTCCAGACAGCTTTGCCAATCGGCATGTGCTTCCAACATGCCCTGCTCCAGCGCGGCAACCTCGCCCTCGATCGGGAAACGCGCACGCCCCGGCAACGGGCCGGTGGGATGAATCTCCAGCCGCTCCAGTCGACTTGCAATCTCGGGATCGTCCGCCTCCATACGAAACCAGGATCCGCGGCCATCGAGTTGCAGTAACTCGCCGCTGAGCGCGCGATTCCAGGAACCGGCCTCCAGGCGCGCCGCCAACAGCTGGTTGAAGACCATTGCCCGCAGGGTGGAAATGGCGAAACCACGCTTGTGCCGAGGCAGCCGCTTGCCGGCGACCAGCGCCGCGGCCAGGCCGAGGTTGGCCCCTCCCTTGCCAAAACGCTGAACGCCAAAATAGTTCGGCACGCCGCCGGCGGCAATCTCAGCGATCCTGGCCTCGAAGGCCGCGCGATCGGCAGAGAGCTCGCGCAAGACAATCCGGAAGCGGTTGCCCCGGTGGCTGCCGCGGCGTAGCTTGCGGCGGTGCGCAGTTGCGCTGAGCACCTGGATCCCGGGCACAGAAAAATCGTCCCAGCGCCTGTTGTCGCCGCCCGGCACGGTGAAATATTGCCGGGTCAGGGCATGCCGATCCTTCAGTCCGGCATAGCCAACGTCGCGCTCGGCCACGCCGGCATGGCGGGCCAGCGCCTGCGCAGCAAAGGCGGTGTTGACCCCGGCTTTCTCGACCCACAGCAGCTGGTGCGGGCCCTCACCATCGGCCTCGAAGCCGAGGATCTCGTCAACCTGAAAGTCCTCGGGCCGCTGCCGATAGTGGGCGCTGCCCAGACTGGACCCAAAGCGCCGCGGCCAGTCCGGAAGCGCTATTGGCACAGCAGCACCACCGCCTGCGCAGCAATCCCCTCGCGGCGCCCGACCAGGCCCAGACCTTCGGTGGTGGTGGCCTTCAGTCCCACTCGGGATTCGTCCACTTCCAGCAGTTGGGCAATACGCGCTCTGATCGCAGTGTTGTGCGGCGCGAGCTTGGGTGCCTCGGCGAGCACGGTGAGATCGACATTGTTCACCCGGTAGCCGTGCTCGGCCACCGCGCGCATCGCCGCCGCCACGAATTGAGTGCTATCGGCATCAGCCCAGCGTGGGTCAGACGGCGGAAACCATTGACCGATGTCGCCCAGCGCGAGCGCGCCCAGCAGCGCATCGGTCAGCGCATGGAGCAGCACATCGCCGTCCGAATGGGCGA
>JAGRJL010000155.1:5455-9123 GCA_020442775.1 Lysobacterales bacterium
ATCGTCGGCCACGGTCAGCTTCCGGTTACTGGTCGAGCCCATCACCAGATGCGGTCTGGCGCCGCGCAGCTCCATCGCCATCGCCTCGTCGGTAACGCTCAGCCCGCGTTCGCGCGCGGCGATCAGCGCTGCGCTCAGCGCGCCGCGTGGAAACAGCTGTGGCGTCTGAGCCAGCCAGTATTGCGATCTTTCGGCAGTCGCCAGGCTGCGCGGACTGGCCTCGCCCGGATCGATCTGTTTCAGCGTGTCATGGCAGGGCACCGCAAGCAGCGCACCGTCCGCGGACCCGGCATGTACCAGCAACCGATCGAGCATCTCCAGACTGACGCAAGGCCGGGCGGCGTCATGCACCAGCACTGCCTGCGCCGCATCGACTTCGTCCGGCAGCGCCTGCAGCGCCGCCAGCACCGAGTCGGCGCGCTGATCCCCGCCGACAGCAGATCGAATCTGCAAGCCCGGCGGCATCTGCAGCTGGGCAAAACGCTGGTCGTCCGGACTCAGCGCCACTGCCACGCCGACGATCTGCCGATGACTGCCAAGGCGCCACAGGCAATGCTCCAGCACCGCGCGCCCGGCAACTTTCTGGTACTGCTTTGGCAGCTCGCCCTGAAAGCGACTGCCGCTGCCGGCGGCCGGCACCACTGCCCAGATCATGGGCGTTGTTGATCGGTTGCCGGCGCAGTCTCGGGACGCGGCGGTTCCACCACCTGATAATAGATCTCGCCCGGCTTGGTCATCCCCAACTCGACCCGAGCGCGCTCTTCAACCGCTTCCTGACCGGCCTTGAGGTCCTCCACTTCGGTCGCCAGCAGCGCGTTACGCTCGGCCAGCCGCCGATTCTCTTCCTGCTGCTCGGCCACGTCGCGCTCCAGTTGCCACACCTGACGCATCCCGCCTTCGCCAAACCATAGCCGGTACTGCAGCGCCACCAGGAGCAGCAGCAGGACCAGAATGACCCAGCGCAGCACGCGCTTAGCCTGGCAGGGCTCGCGCGAAGGCGGCGCGGCCAATGTAATGGGCGGCGTCGCCCAGCGCCTGCTCAATGCGCAGCAGCTGGTTGTATTTGGCGACCCGATCGCTGCGGCACAGGCTGCCGGTCTTGATCTGGGTGGCGCTGCTGGCCGCTGCCAGATCCGCAATCGTAGTGTCTTCGGTTTCGCCGGAGCGATGCGACACCACCGCGCTGTAGCCAGACTTGGCCGCCAGGTCGATTGCGCCCAGGGTCTCGCTCAAGGTGCCGATCTGGTTGAGCTTGATCAGGATCGAATTGGCGATGCCCTGATCGATCCCGCGCTGCAGCAGCGCGGTGTTGGTGACGAAAAGATCGTCGCCGACCAGCTGCACCGCCGAGCCGATCCGCTCGGTCAGCAGCTTCCAGCCGTCCCAATCGTCCTCGGCCATGCCGTCTTCGATGGTGATGATCGGATAGCGCGCACTCCAGTCGGCAAGCAGATTGACCATCCCTTCGGGATCCAGACTGCGCCCTTCCGAGGCCAGGTGATATTGGCCATCGCGATAGAACTCGGTACTCGCCACATCCAGGCCCAGGAACAGCTCATGGCCGGCGCGATAGCCGGTCTGCTCGATGGCCTTCAGGATCACCTCGACGGCGGCCTCGTTGCTGGGCAGGTCCGGCGCGAATCCACCCTCATCGCCCACTGCGGTATTGAGCCCCCTGGCCTTGAGCACGCTTTTGAGCGCGTGGAAGACCTCAACCCCGGCACGCAGCGCCTCGCTGAAGCTGGGCAAACCCACCGGCAACACCATGAATTCCTGAAAATCCACCGAGTTATCCGCGTGCGCGCCGCCGTTGAGGATGTTCATCATCGGCACCGGCAGCTCGACCCGGCGATCGCCGGCCAGATGGCGCCACAGCGGAAGCCCGGCTGCTGCGGCACTGGCGTGCGCGGCGGCGAGCGAGACCCCGAGCAGGGCGTTGGCGCCCAATCGTCCCTTGTTCGGGGTTCCGTCCAGGTCGATCAAGCGCTGATCCAGGGCCGCCTGATCGGCGCTGGACTGCCCCAGCAGCGCCTGCGCAATCTCCCCATTGACATGGCCCACCGCGTGGGTCACGCCCTTGCCCAGATAGCGGCCCTTGTCGCCGTCGCGCAACTCGACCGCCTCGTGACTGCCGGTCGATGCACCGGACGGAACCGCGGCCCGACCCCATGCGCCGCCGGCCAGATGAACTTCGGCTTCCAGCGTAGGGTTTCCGCGCGAATCGAGGATTTCCCGGGCCAGCACCCTGGCAATGGTGGTATCGGCTGAACTCATGAACAAAGTCTTCCTTGTTGATTCGGTTGGGTATGCGCGGCAGCGACCGGACTAGCCTGCATGAGGCGGTTTGTGCGAGCTATTTCCGAGACACCACACTAGTTCAGCTCCTTGGCGACGCGATCGAGCGCCACCAGTGAGGTCAGCAGCGCCTTGATCTGTCCCAGCGGCCACGCGTTGGGACCGTCGGAAAGGGCGTTGTCGGGATCGGGATGGGTCTCCATGAACAGACCGGACACCCCTACCGCCACTGCGGCGCGGGCCAGCGCAGGCACGTATTCGCGCTGGCCACCGGAGACCGCTGCCCTGACCGCCCGGCAACTGCACCGAGTGGGTGGCATCAAAGACCACCGGGCACCGGGTTTCCCGCATCACCACCAGCGAACGCATGTCCGACACCAGATTGTTGTAGCCGAAGGAAACGCCACGCTCGCAGACCATGATCTGCTGGTTGCCGGTGGCCTTGGCCTTGTCGACCACATGGCGCATGTCCCAGGGCGCCAGAAACTGCCCCTTCTTGATATTGACCGGCTTGCCGGTCGCCGCCACCGCCTGGATGAAGCTGGTCTGCCGACACAGCATCGCCGGGGTCTGCAGCACGTCGACTACGCTCGCCACTTCCGCATGCGGCGTGTCCTCGTGCACATCGGTCAGCACCGGCACCCCGATCTGCGCCCGCACCTGGTCCAGAATCTTCAGCCCCTGGGCCATCCCCGGGCCGCGGAAGCTCTGGTGCGAGGAACGGTTGGCCTTGTCAAAGCTGGATTTGTAGATGAAGCCTATCCCCAGTTCAGTGGTGATCTCCTTGAGCTGACCGGCGGTGTCGAGGGCCAGTTGCTCCGACTCGATCACGCAGGGGCCGGCGATCAGGAAGAAGGGGCGATCGGGCCCCACCTCGAATCCGCAGAGATTCATCACTGGAGTGACTGTGTCGTTCATGTTTGAGCCCTGGCTTGACCACGTGCTGCGCGATGGGCGCGCGCGGCCTGAATGAATCCGATGAACAGCGGATGGCCGTCGCGCGGCGTGGAGGTGAACTCGGGATGGAACTGACAGGCCAGAAACCAGGGGTGATCGGGCAACTCCACGATTTCCACCAGCAGGTCATCAATCGATCGACCCGAGATCAGCAGCCCCGCATCCTCCAGCTGTTGTCGGTACAAGTTGTTGAATTCGTAGCGATGTCGATGCCGCTCGCGCACTGTTTCCTGACCGTAAAGCGCCCGCGCCCGGCTGCCGGCCTTGAGGCGGCACTCCTGGGCACCGACCCGCATGGTCCCGCCCATGTCGGACTTCTCGCTGCGCCTTTCGATCTCACCGGTGGCGGTTCGCCACTCGGTGATCAGCGCGATCACCGGATTGGCGCAATGACGGTCGTTCTCGGTGCTGTTGGC
>JAGRJL010000156.1:0-14548 GCA_020442775.1 Lysobacterales bacterium
ATATGTTCGAAACCATGTACGACGCACCCGGAATCGGCCTGGCGGCAACCCAGGTCAACGTCCACCGGCGGCTGCTGGTGGCGGACGTCAGCGAGGACCACTCGGAGCCGCTGGTGTTGATCAATCCCGAGATCATTGAACGCGAGGGTATCCAGACCTGCAACGAGGGCTGCCTGTCTGTACCTACCATCACCGCCGAGGTGGCCCGAGCCGAGCGCATCGTGGTGACTGCGCTGGATCGCAACGGCGAGCAGATCCGGATAGAGGCCGATGGACTGCTGGCGGTCTGCATCCAGCACGAGATGGACCATCTGCAGGGCAAGCTATTCGTCGACTATCTGTCCCCGCTGAAACGCCAGATGGTTCGCAAGAAGCTGGAGAAGCGTGCCCGCCTGGAGCGCGAGAGCGTCGGCGTGACGGCCTGACCTTGCCGCAGGCGCTCAGTGTGGTGAGGCACAGGATTCCCGAATTTTTTCTGCGTCCTGTGCCCTGACTGCAAAGCGGCCCGGAGCCGATCAACCCAGCGTCTCCAGGTGGATCGCCGCCGCCAGGGGGATCGGTGGCCGGTCTCCGCCTTGTCTCAACCGAAGAATCCATCAGAATTCCGGATCTCCATTTCCCCGGCCCCACGCTAGCGGAGCGATAAATGCGACTGATCTTTGCCGGCACGCCGGATTTTGCAGTGCCTTGCCTGAGCGCCCTGCTTTCGACGGAGCACTCGGTCGTTGCGGTGTACACCCAGCCCGATCGCCCGGCCGGGCGCGGTCGGCGATTGCAGGCCTCGCCGGTCAAGCAACTGGCGACGGACGCAGGCATCCCGGTGTTTCAGCCGACCACGCTCAAGGACCCACAGGCCCAACAGGCTCTTGCGGCACTCGAAGCCGATCTGATGATCGTGGTCGCCTACGGGCTGTTGCTGCCGCGGGCAGTGCTCGACGCGCCGGTTCATGGCTGCTGGAATGTTCATGCCAGCTTGCTGCCGCGCTGGCGTGGTGCGGCTCCGATCCAGCGCGCGCTCATCGCCGGCGACGCCGAAACCGGGGTCTGCCTGATGCAGATGGAGCGAGGACTGGACACCGGACCGGTGCTGTTGACCCGCCGCTGTGCAATCGACCCCACCGACAACGCAATCACCCTGCACCAGCGCCTGAGCGAAATGGGTGCCGTAGTGCTGACCGAAGGATTGGCCATGCTGGCCGGCGGGAATCCGCCACTCGCGGTTGCCCAGCCTGAAGAAGGGGTGAGCTACGCGCACAAGCTGGAGCGCCGGGAGGCGCGGGTGGACTGGCACAACGACGCCGCCGCCATCGAACTGCAGGTGCGTGGTCTGGCCGGCTGGCCGGTGGCCGAAGCCGAAATCGGCGGCGAACTGGTCAAGCTGCATGAGGTTTCCCGGTATCCAGGCGCGAGTCCATCGAACGATGCCGGCGAGATCATCGAAAGCCCGCGGGGGCGCCTGGTCATTGCCTGCGGCAGCGGGGCAATTGAGGTGCTCAGACTGCAGCGCGCCGGCGGCAAGGCGATGTTCGCAGCTGATTTCCTCAACGCCCGGCAGGATCTGCGTCGGTGAGCAACGCCCGGGTCGCGGCCGCCAGAGCGATTGCCGGAATGCTGGAGGGGCGCTCGCTGGATCAGATGCTCGGCGAGCAGGCGCTTGATCCCGATCAGCGCCCGTTTGCACTGGCCCTGGCCTTCGCCTGCGCCCGGCATCTGGGATCGGCTCGGGCGCTGCTGCAGAAGCTGCTGAGTCACCCGAACCGCGCTCGGCCCGCCAGTCTGGATGCCATCGTCCTGTGCGGGCTGAGCGAACTGCGCCATCTGGCGACACCCGATCACGCTGCGGTTGCCGAGACGGTCGCTGCCGCCAGGCGACTGGGGCTGCAGCGCCAGGCCGGCATGGTCAACGCCTTGCTGCGTCGCTACCTGCGCGAGCGCTCGCGGCTGGACGCCAGCGTGGCGAGCGACCCGACCGCCGCAAGCGAGCATCCCGGCTGGTGGATCGAGCAACTGCGCCACGACTGGTCCGATCACGCAGACGCCATCCTTTGCGCCAACAATCAGCGCGCGCCGCTGTGGTTACGAGTCAATCGTCGGCGTGGCAGCCGGCAGGCAATGCTCGACCAGCTCTCCGCCTCGGGCCTGAACGCCGAGGCCCACCCGCTGCTCGACGATGCCCTGCGAATCGACCCACCGCGACCGGTCGAGCAAATTCCCGGCTTCCTTGATGGCCGACTGTCGGTGCAGGATGCAGCGGCGCAACGGGTGGCCGACTGGGTGCAGCCCCAGCCCGGCCAGCGCATCCTGGATGCCTGTGCGGCGCCGGGCGGCAAGACCGCGCATCTGCTTGAACGCTGCCCCGACGCACAGGTCTGGGCCCTGGACATTGCGCCAGAGCGCCTCAGCCGGGTACAGGAGAATCTGGATCGGCTGGGCCTGGAAGCGAAGCTGATCTGCGCCAACGCCGCGGACACCGCGCACTGGTGGGATGGCAAGGCCTTCGACCGGATCCTGGTCGACGCGCCCTGCAGCGGCAGCGGCGTGGTTCGCCGGCACCCCGACATCAAGTGGCTGCGGCGCGCCAGCGACCTTGCCCAGCTGTCTGCCACGCAGGGCGAACTACTGCGCAAGCTCTGGCCGCTGCTGGCACCGGGGGGGCGTCTGGTCTATGGCACCTGCTCGGTGTTCCGCTGCGAGAACCAAAGGGTGATCGCCGACTTCCTTGAGGAAGTGCACCGCGCGGGCGGCAGCACGGCACACCTGTGGCAGCCCTCGGAGCCGGTCCCCGGGTCAGCTGAGGCGGCACCAGGCCTGCAGATCCTGCCTGGCGAGCGCGATGAGGACGGGTTTTATTACGCCGCCCTGGAACGCCGTTGAGGCGACCGCAAACGACCGGGCTACACTTTGCCGATGAGCTTCCGAAGCCACTGGATCGCAATCGTGCTGCTACTGCTGCTGCCAGGCGCTGCACGGGGTGGCTCACTGCGGGTGGCGGAGCTGCAGCGGGTCGCCGCCGAACGGGTTCAGATGCGGCTGCAGGTTGATCTGGAAGGTGCCCCGGCGCAGGCGCTGGAGCATGGCATCACCCTGCCGCTGGTGATCCAGCGCCGGCACTGTGTGCAGGGCAGCTGCAACGCGCCACTACCCGGTATCTATCTGCAGGTTCGCTATGCGCCGCTGCAGGAACGTTATCTGTTGGAGCATCAGGACCAGCCGGCGCGAGGATTCGCGTTCCGGCCCAGTCTGCTTGATGCGATGGAGAATCCGCCGGCGATCATGGTCCCCGCCGGCGCGGGCTGGGAGCTGAGGGTGCGCCTGCGGGTACGCCATTTGCCGCCGCCGCTGCGGCTACCGGCCAGGCTGGAGGAGGAATGGCGTCTGGATACCGGCTGGGTTGCGGTGCCGTGAGTAGCGCGCCGCTGATCCGTCGGATCTGGCAGCTGCTGCCGTGGCTGGCCGCCGCCTGGCTGGGCACCCTGGCACTGTTGCTGGACGGTTCCGGCACCGCCTTCGCGCCGAGCATCGATCCGGCCGCACCGTCGATCATGGTCAGCGCCGGGATCGCCCTGGCGATCCTGGTATTCGCCTCGACTGCGCGGGTACTGCAGCTGCGTGCTGCAGCGCGCCGGCGCGAGGCCGGCGCACGGCTGTCCTGGCGTCTGATCAGGCACATGCTGTGGGTCGCGCTTCCGCCGCTGCTGCTGCTCTACATCGCCTCGATGAAGTTCGTTCACAGCTCGATCGAAGGCTGGTTTCAGCCGGACGTGGCCGAGGCGCTGGACAACGCCTTGCAGGTCGCGCAGCGCGCGGTGCAGCTGGATCAGGGCAATCAAAGGCGGGCGCTGGAGCCGTGGATCGCCCGGCTCGATCTGGATCAACGCGCCGAGGTGGCCGCGGTGCTGGACCAGGCCATTGATGAGCTCAATGCGCTGGAGCTGACCGTGTTCGGCAGCGACCGCCGGATCATTGCCAGCGCCTCGGCCGATCCGCGCTACCTGCTGCCGCTGTATCCGGAACTGCCGCCCAATGGCTTTGTCGGTGCCGACGGCATCACCCTGTTGGAGTCGCCGGCTGGCGGTCAGGTCTCGCTGCTGATCGTGCCGCTGACCGCGCAGCGCGACCCGGCGATACTGCAGGCCCGCTTTCCCTTCGACACGCGAATGGGCCAGCTCACCCGCAGGCTCGAGGCGCAGACCCTGGCCTACACGCGGCTGAGTTTCCTGCGCAATGCGCTGCGCTACACCCTGAGCGCGGTACTCAGCTTCGTGTTGCTGGTCAGCGCGCTGGGCACCCTGTTCCTGGCCTTCGCCTTGGCGCGGCGGCTGAGTTCGCCGATCCGTGATCTGGCCGAGGCCACCGAAGCGATCGCCGAGGGCGATCTGGCGGTCCGACTGCCGGAAGATGGCGACGACGAGCTGTCCGCGCTGGCCCGCTCCTTCAATCGAATGACCGCGCGCTTGGCCAGCGCCGACACCCGGGTGCGCAGCACCCAGGACGCGCTGGAGTCCGAGCGCGCCTTTCTGGCCACGGTGATCGAACGGATCAGCGCCGGGGTGATCACCTTCGATCACGACCTTCACCTGCTGGTTTGCAACAGCGCCGCCCAGGATCTGCTGGAAGTTGATCTGAGCGCGGTGATCGGTCTTTCCACCGGGCAGCTGATCAGCGCCCTGCCGACCCTGTCGCCGCTGTGCGAAGCAATCGAGGCCGGCTATTCCTCGGCCGCACTGGAGTGGCGCCAGGAAGTCGCGCTGGGCGAGTCCCGCCGCCTGCTGCTGCGCGCCACCCGACTACCCGAGGAAGCGGGCCTGGTCGCGGTCTTCGAAGACCAGAGCGAAGCCAACCGGCAGCAGCGTGAGAGCGCCTGGGGTGAGGTCGCACGGCGTCTGGCCCACGAAATCAAGAACCCGCTGACCCCGATACAGCTGGCCGCCGAGCGGATTCGCCATCGCTATCTGAGCCGGCTGGGACCCGACGACGGGCAGGTCCTTGACCGCGCGACCACCACCATCGTCGCCCAGGTGGATGCGCTCAAGTCGATGGTCAACGCTTTCAGCGAGTACGCCCGCGCGCCGCGGCTGAGCCCGCAGCAGCAGGCGCTGGCGCCGATCGTGCTGGAGGTGGTCGAGCTCTATCGAGGCGAACAGCAAAGGATGACGATCGAGGTTGCGCTGCCGCCGCAGCTGCCGCCGCTGCGGGTGGACAGCGGACGCTTGCGGCAGATGTTGCACAACCTGCTGAAGAACGCCAGTGAAGCCGCCGGCGACAGCGATCTGCAGGTTCAGATCGACGCCGACGTGATCAGCGAAGGCAGCCGCGCCTTCGTCGAATTGCGAGTGGCCGACAACGGGCCTGGAATCGCCGAGAGCGTGCGTGAACGCTTGTTTGAACCCTATGTCACCAGCAAGGCCAAGGGATCCGGATTGGGACTGGCGATCGTCAAGCGCATCGTGGAGGAGCACGGCGGGCAGATCCGAGCCGAAAACGGCGCCGATGGTGGCGCCGTGTTCCGGCTTAGACTGCCTTTGTGAGGAAGGCCCCAGAAGCGCCTGGACGGTCCCGCGCCGGGGCCTGCATCAACGACTTTCCAACCACCCCTTGCTGTCCGGCAGCCGCCCTTCGAGTACACCGAAGAAGCGCTCCTGCACCGCTCGGGTCACAGGGCCGGGCTTGCCATCGCCAACCGCCTTGCCGTCGACCTCGACCACCGGCGTCACTTCGGCCGCGGTGCCGGTCATGAAGATCTCGTCGGCGATGTACAGCGCCTCGCGCGGGAGCGCCTGCTCGAGCACTTCGTAGCCGGCTTCGCGGGCCATTTCGATCGCCATGCCACGGGTGATGCCGAGCAGAATGGATGCGGTCATTGGCGGGGTAATCACCTTGCCGCCGATGATCAGGAACATGTTCTCGCCGGCGCCTTCGGAGATATTGCCGTCTACTCCCAGCCCGATCCCTTCGGCACAGCCACGGGCCCGCGCCTCACGAGAAATCAGGATGCTCGACAGATAGTTGCCGCCTGCCTTGGCCAGCGTCGGAATGGTGTTGGGCGCCAGTCGGCGCCAGCTGGAAACGCAAGCGGAAACGCCCTGCTTGACCGCCTCGGCGCCCAGATAGGGACCCCATTCCCAGGCGCCGATGGCCACTTCCACCGGGTTGTCCGCGCCCAGCCCGAAGGCACCCAGGCCGCGGAAGGCGATCGGCCGCAGGTAAGCCGAACCCAACTGGTTCTTTTCCAGCAGGTCGAAGCAGGCATTGCGCAACTCGCTCATGCTGTAGCCGATCTTCATGTCGTACATCCGCGCGGACACGTACAGCCGTTCCAGATGCTCGGTCAGCTTGAGAATGCGCGGGCCGTCAGGCGTGGCGTAGGCGCGAATGCCTTCGAACACGCTGGATCCGTAATGCAGCGCGTGGGCCATGACGTGGGTGGTGCCGTCGGCCCAGGCCTTCATTTCGCCGTTCTGCCAGATATAGGGTGGATATTGGATCGACATCATTACTTCCTTGGGATTGGTCGGGTAAGGGAAACACCGTCCTCTCCCAAGCGGCGCCCTCATCGCACGAAGTCTAAGGATTCGGCGCAGCAATGCCAGTGTTCGGCACCGATTCCAACGCCGATTGAACATCAGGACACCTATACTTAGGGTCATTCCACGCAAAAAAGTGCAAAGCCCATGCTGTCGTTCTCTAGCCGACTTCCGTTGGCGATTCTGCTGTCGCTGTCCAGCGCGCTGGCGCTGGCCGAGGATTCACCGCCGCGCGCGGCCGCCGATGCGAGCACGGCCGATGCCGATGCCGGCGCCGAGACTGGGTCGGAGGATCTGGTGGATCTGGCCGACCTGCGCGCCTTTGCCGCGGTCTACAACGAAGTCCGCAAGTCCTACGTGGAGCCGGTGGCCAGCAAGGACCTGATGAAGGCGGCGATCCGCGGGCTGCTGGCTGATCTGGATCCACACAGCGAATACCTCGACAACGACCAGTTGTTCGCGCTGCAGGACGATGCCTCGGGCAGCTATGGCGGGCTGGGTCTGGAAGTGCAGCTGATGGACGGCAAACTGACCGTGATCTCACCGATTGACGAGACTCCGGCTGCGCGCGCAGGTCTGCGCAGCGGTGACGTGATCGTGGAGATCGACGGCATTCCGGTGGACGTCGATGCCACCACCGAAGCGGTGGACGCAATGCGCGGACGGCCGGGCAGCAAGGTCAAGCTCAGCGTTTTTCGGGAGGGCGGCGATCCCTTTCGGGTAGAGCTGGTGCGCGAGGTGATCAAGGTCACCAGCGTGCGCAGTCGGCTGCTGGACCCCAAGGTGGGCTACATCCGGATCAGCCAGTTTCAGGACGAATCCGGCCGCGATACCGCGGCAGCGGTGCGCAAGCTGCAAAAGCGCAGCGGCGGTCTGGTCGGACTGGTGCTGGACCTGCGTAGCAATCCGGGCGGCCTGCTGACCGCCGCGGTGGAGGTGAGTGACGTATTCATGAACGGCGGCGAAGTGGTCAGCACCCGCGGCCGCGCACTCAATACCCAGGCCAGGCTCAATGCCGGGCCGGATGATCTGCTCCAGGGTGCGCCGCTGGTAGTGCTGGTCGATGCCGGCACCGCATCGGCAGCCGAGATCGTCGCCGGCGCGCTGCAGGATCACGAGCGCGGCCTGATCATGGGCCAGCGCACCTTCGGCAAGGGCTCGGTGCAGTCGATCATGCCGCTGGAGAATGGTGAAGCGCTGAAGATCACCACCGCGCGTTACTACACGCCCAACGGTCGTTCGATCCAGGCGCTGGGCATCGACCCCGATGTGGTTCTGGCCGAAGCCGACTTCAAGCGCCGCGAAAGCGTCGCCCGCCGGATCAGCGAAGCCGACCTGCCCGGTCATCTGCGCGGCGAGTTGGAAGGAAGCGTCAAGCCCGCGGCCGAAAACAGCGAAGTGCGCGGACCTGGCGATGACTACGCATTGACCGAGGCGCTAAGCGTGGTGCGCGCACTGTCCAAGTGGCGCGCACGTAACCCCGAGGCCAAGGCGGAGGGCTGAGCGGGATGCGGATTGCCTCCTGGAATGTGAATTCGCTCAAGGTGCGGCTGCCTCACGTCGAACAATGGCTGCACAGCGCGCAGCCGGACATCGTCGGGCTGCAGGAACTGAAGCTGGACGACTCCAGCTTCCCCGCCGATGCGATCGAGGCGATGGGCTACCGCTCAGTTTGGTTCGGCCAGAAGACCTACAACGGCGTCGCTCTGATTGCCCGCGAAGAGGCCAGCGATGTGATCAAGGGCATCCCCGGCCTGGACGACCCGCAACGGCGGGCGATTGCCGCCACCTACGGCGACCTGCGGGTGATCAATCTGTATGTGGTCAACGGCCAGTCGGTAGGCAGTGACAAGTACGTCTACAAGCTGGAGTGGCTCTCTGCGCTGCATGACTGGCTGCAGGAGGAGCTCAATCGCTATCCGAAGCTGGTGGTGATGGGCGACTTCAATATCGCGCCCGCCGATCTGGATGTGCACGACCCTGCAGCCTGGGCCGATGAGGTGCTCTGCTCACGACCCGAACGCGAAGCGCTGGAGCGAATCCTGGCACTGGGATTGATCGACAGCTTCCGCCAGCATCGGCCCCAGGAGCAGTGCTTCTCCTGGTGGGACTACCGGATGGGCGGATTCCGCCGCAACCTCGGCCTGCGCATCGACCTGATCCTGCTGGCGGACGCATTGGCCAGCCAGCTGAAGGACAGCGGCATTGACCGTGAGCCGCGGCGCTGGGAGCGACCCTCCGACCATGCGCCGGCCTGGGTGGAGTTGGGGTGAGCGCGAAACTGCTCGACGGCCACGACTATGACGAGCTGGAGGCGCTGCTCGACGCCGTCGGCGGTGAACAGAACCTGGGCCTGGACGGGGTGCATGGGCTGCTCAGCGCGTTGGCAGTCGGCCCCGGCGAAGTCAGCGCGGATGACTGGCTGCCGCTGGCGCTGGGCAAGCACCCGCGGGCGATCGTCCACCCGCAACTGGACCGCTGTATCGAGCTGCTGCTGAATCTGCACGAGAGCATCGAATACGCCCTGGATCACTATGCCTACGAGCCGGTGCTGATGGAGCACCAGGATGCGGACGGCGATTGCGAGGTGGATCACAACGGCTGGTGCATCGGTTTTGCCGCCGGAGTAGATCTGCTTGGCGATGATTGGGAGGACGCGCTTTGCAGCGACGCTGGGGTGATCGCTGCCGCTTCCGCGCTACAGGCGCTGGGCGTCACCTGTGATCCCTTCACCCGCTGCCTGGCACAGCCGGAAACCAGCAGCGACTACGATCAGGAGGCGCTGCTGCAGCGGCTGCCAAACTGCTTGATCGAATTGCGCCACTACTGGGAGGAACCGCGCGATGAGCATCAGTCACGCAGACACCGCCTGCACTAGGGACTCCCTGAGCAGGTTGGATCGCAGAGCACCCGGGAAGCCTTTCCTGTCGCGCACGGCACGCTGTTGCCTGCTGCTGGCCACCCTGTTGGGGCTGTCGGTGGTCAAGGCCGGTCCGCCGGTGCTGTTGATTCATGGCGGTGCCGGGACCCTGGTACGGGACCAGATGTCGGCAGAAACCGAAGCCGAGATCCGCCGCACCCTGGGACTGGCGCTGCGCGAGGGACAACAGGTGCTGGCCAGCGGAGGCAGTGCCGAGGCCGCAGTGATCACCAGCATCCGGGTGCTCGAGGAATCGGCGCACTTCAATGCCGGCAAGGGCGCGGTCTACGATGCCGACGGCGGTCATCAGCTGGACGCCTCGCTGATGCGCGGCCGCGATCGCGCGGCCGGTGCGGTGGCCGGGGTGCGCACCATCCGCAGTCCGATTCTGGCGGCGCAGGCGGTGATGAATGCTTCGCCCCACGTGCTGCTCAGCGGTGAGGGCGCCGATCGCTTCGCCCGCGAGAAGAAGTTGGAGCAGGTCGACAATCACTGGTTTGACACCCCGCTGCGCCTGCAGCAGTTTCAGGAATGGAAGGAAAAGTCGGCAGCGACCAGCGCCGATACCACCGAAGCGGTCAGACGGGGCCTGTTGCCGGCTGACCGGCTCTACGGCACCGTCGGTGCAGTGGCCCTGGATCAATCCGGCAATCTCGCTGCCGGCACCTCCACCGGTGGGATGACCGGCAAGCGCTGGGGCAGAATCGGCGACTCCCCAATCGTCGGCGCGGGCACCTGGGCGGATTCAGACTGCGCCGTTTCCTCCACCGGGCACGGCGAATATTTCATTCGCCTGGGCCTGGCGCAGCGGATCTGCAACCGGGTGGCTTTCCAGGGCTTGTCGATTGCAGCGGCGGCGGATCAGGTGATCGGCACCGAACTGACGGAACTCGGCGGCACCGGCGGGGTCATCGTACTGGGACGGGATGGCGGTTTCGCCCAGCGTTTCAACACCGCAGGCATGTACCGAGGGTGGATCGATGCCGAAGGCAATCTGGAAGTGGCGATATATGCCGACGAGCATGACCCTGACTAGGATCTGGCTGGCCATTCTGTGGGTGCTGGCTGGCGCAATCGCCGCTGGCCCCGCATCGGCCGCAGTGGTTTACAAATGCCGCGCAGCCAACGGCGTGACCTCCTATCAGGAAACCCCCTGCAAGCGCGGCGAGTTGATCAAGAAAATCGTTCCCGACCCGATACCGGCGGCACCACCGCCCTCAGCGACGCCCGCCAAGCCGGCGACCGCCCCGGCGGCGCCAGCCGCGCCGCCGCCGGCCCGAACCGCTGCGCCGCGACCGACTGTGGCCTATCGCTGCACCCGCTACGACGGGACCAGCTACTACTCGGCCAGCCTCAATCCCAAGCGCCACAACGTGCCCCTGTACGCCCTGGACAAGCCGCCGCCCATCCCGCCAGGCGGCACCCTGTCGCCCGAGGCGCGCGTGTGGGTGGAAGACGAGTGTGTGCAGGTGCCCAATCGCGAGGCCTGCGAGCACTATCGCGAGCAACTGGCCTTCGTCAACGCGCAGATCCGACGCAAGAGCGGCGACGCCAACAAGCTGGAGCGGGAGCGCAAGCGACTGACTGCGATCCGCGGCAGTCGCTGTCCCGGCTAACCGGGATCTGCGCGGCCATTGGTGCGCCGCTATGGTGTAGCCCGTGGGCTGAAAACCGATGAAGGCGGACTAAAACGTCAAATCGATTGCAGGAAGCAGACCGTCAAGGCCGCCCTCGGCGTTCGTCGCAGAGACTCACCAAGCTCGGTACGGTCAGCCGCCGCGAGCGGTGCCGAGCGCATTCCAGCCGGCCACCAGCAGCAGCGCCAGCGGCGCCGCATAGAGCGCCGCCAGCAAATCATCCCAGGTGGTACCCCAACCACCGCCGATGTGGCGATCTGCCCAGCTGATTGGCCACGGTTTGAGCACGTCAAACAGACGAAAGCAGGCAAAGCCGAACAGCAGCTGCTGCCAGGCTGGCGCCGGGACTTCGAGCAGCCGCAGCAACGCGGCCAGCAACAGCAGCGTCAGCCACTGCCCCACCACTTCGTCGATCACGATCCAGCCGGGGTCATGCACCGCAGAAAGGCGCTCGGCGCGTCCCGCCGACCACCCGCTGAGAATGACCGTGACGACCAGCAGGCCCAGCTGCAGAAACCAGGACTGACCCAACATCGGCCACCAAAGCAGTAGCGCAAAGGCCGAACCGAAGGTGCCGGGGGCCCAGGGGATCAGGCCCACGCCCAACGCGCTGGCCAGCCAGCCCGCCGGGTCTTTCATCACTCGCCGCAAATCACCGCGCGAACGCATCAGGTGGTGCCTCCCGCGGTCGCCAGATTCTGCTCAGCATTCACCAAAGTGGTCCCATCCCTGTGCCAGCAGCGGTTGCGACCGGCCCTCTGCCCGGACCAGGCCGGGTTCACCGGCGTGCACCCTTCCAATCCGGGTCAGTGGCACCGACGAAATTTCGGCGTGGCTGGCGATGACGGCGCGCTGGTTCGGGGCAGCGCAGAACAGCAGTTCGTAGTCGTCACCGCCATTGAGGATCAGACGCTCGCGGGTAGCGTCATCGGGCACTACCGTCTTCAGTGGATCAGAGACCGGGAGCGCATCCAGATCGATCGTGGCGGCCGCCCCACTGGCCCGGAGCAGGTGCCCCAGATCGGCGAGCAGGCCATCGGATACATCGATGGCGGCGCTGGCGTGGTCGGCCAGAAACAGGCCGGTGGCGGTGCGCGGCTGTGGCCGGTGCAGGCGGGAGATCAGATGGCACCGCTCGGCTTCGCGAGCTTGCTGCGCCAGACGCTGCTGAAGCAGCGCCAGTCCAGCGGCGGCGTCACCGATGTAGCCGCTAACGTACAGGTCGTCACCGATCCGGGCGCCGCTGCGCAGCAGCCGCCCGGAAAGGACGCTGCCGATCACCGTCACGCTGACCGCACGCGGGCCGCGGCAGGTGTCGCCGCCGATCAGCTGCAATCCCACCGTCTGCGCCAGCTCCCGCCAGCCGGTGACGAATCGGCGCAGCCACTGCTGGTCCACCTGCGGCAGGGTCAGCGCGAGCAGCGCCCAGCGCGGCTGTGCGCCCATCGCGGCCAGATCGCTCAGGTTGACCGCCAGCGCCTTCCAGCCCAGATCCGCCGGATCGCAGTCGGGGAAAAAGTGCACGCCTTCGACCATGCTGTCGACTGCGGTCACCAGATCACCTTCACCGGGTCGGACTATCGCCGCGTCGTCGCCGATTCCGACCAGCGTGTCGTCGCGCCGATCGTCCAGACCCTCAGCGAGTTGTCGGATCAGCTCGAACTCAGTCATCGCTTGCCGATCTGCGACCAGGTACGGTCACTGGCCGGCGGAACCACTGGAACCGTTCTTCGCCTCTTTCCACTCGGCTTCCCGCCAGGCCATCGCCAACTGGTCCAACACACCGTTGACGTAGCCAGAGCCGCCCTGGGTCCCGAAATCTCGGGCCAGGTCAATCGCTTCGTTCAAGATCACCCGATAAGGCACGTCAACTCGATGTTTCAGTTCGTACGCGGCCAGTCGCAAACAGGCCCGCTCGATCAGATCGACCTGCTCCAGCGGCCGATCCAGGCGCTCGCTCAGACCGCTATCGAGTTCCTCCAGATGCCGCTCCACCCCCAGCAGCAGATCCTGAAAGTACTCGCGGTCGACGATCCCCATGTCCTGCTCTTCTTCGAACTGGGTGACGATGCGCGACATCGGCTGATCGTTGATCTGCCACTGATAAAGCGCCTGCATCGCGCGGCGCCGCGCGCGGGCGCGGGTTGCGAAGGCCGAATGCTGCTGCTTGCTCACGCTTGGCCTCCGCACAGCTGTCGCTGCAGATCGATTTGTTCGAGCAGCGCCATTGCCGCCTCGGCGCCCTTGTTGCCGGCCTTGCTGCCCGCCCGCTCAAAGGCCTGCTCGAGGTTTTCCACGGTCAGTACGCCGAAGGCAACCGGCACCGCCGACTCCATCGACACCCGAAGCAGTCCCTGAGCGGCAGCCGCCGACACATACTCAAAATGTGCGGTAGCGCCTCGAATCACGCAGCCCAGCGCCACCACACCCACAAAACGGCCGCTGCGCACCGCACTCTGGCAGGTCAGCGGCAGCTCAAAGCTTCCGGGGCAGCGAATCGTGGTGATCCGATCGGCGGCAAGACCATGACGGATCAGCGCATCGCGGGCGCCTTCGATCAGCGGATTGACGATCAGCTCATTGAATCGGGCCGCCACCAGCGCGATCTCGCCGTCCGGCGCGCGCAGGTGTCCTTCGAAAGTACTCATGGGTCAATCACGATGATGGCAAGCCGCTTATTGTAGCCCGTGGCGGCTTCGCGCGCTGGGCCATTCCAAGTCGCGCGAAGGCGCGGAGAAGCTGAACGGTTCCCCTCAGCGCTGCGCGCAGCGATGGCTTGTGTGCGGCGGATGCACTACCATCGCGTCCGTTCGTGGTTTACACCCCTCGATTTCCCCTAAGGAGCGCCGCAGCCCTGTTGGCCTGCGAAACCCACTCCGCTTGGGCGGCGTCACCACAACCGGCTCATCTGGCACGCAATATCGCGCGCCTGCCGACCAATTTGCTCTGGCCACGCGGTTTGACGGGAACGTTGCCAGAGTTCCGCACCATCGATGCACCGATCGGCAAAGGCCATCGGGCGATTGGTGCTGTTCCGGAGTACTAACAGACATGGAATTCTCTCAATTCGGGCTTGCGCCCGCGTTGCTGCGCGCGCTGGATGAGCTGGAATATCGTCAGCCCACCCCGGTGCAGTCGCAGGCAATCCCCCTGATTCTTGACGGCAGCGACCTGCTCGCCGGCTCGCAAACCGGCACCGGCAAAACCGCGGCCTTTGCCCTGCCCCTGCTGCATCGCCTGGCCACCGACGGCGGTCGTCGTCATCCGCGTCAGGTCCGCGCCCTGATTCTCACCCCTACCCGTGAGTTGGCGGCGCAGGTACATGAAAGCTGCAAGAGCTACGGACGCCATCTGCAGCTGCGCTCGGCGCAGATCTTCGGCGGGGTGAACATCAATCCACAAACCGCGGCACTTCGCGGCGGACTGGATTTGCTGGTGGCCACTCCCGGCCGTCTGATCGATCACCT
>JAGRJL010000156.1:14595-19643 GCA_020442775.1 Lysobacterales bacterium
GACCGGATGCTTGACATGGGCTTCCTGCCGGCGCTGAAGAAGATCCTCGGACTACTGCCCACCAACCGCCAGAGCCTGATGTTCTCGGCCACTTTTGCCGACGAGATCCGCCAGCTTGCCAACAGCTTCCTGCGCGATCCTGAGCAGCTGCAGATCGCCAGCCGCAACGCGGCGGCCACGCAGGTCGCGCACCGCGTGCATCCGGTCGATGCCGGCGCCAAGAAGGACGCGCTGCTGCATTTGTTGGCCTCCGACTCGCGGCGCCAGACTCTGGTCTTTGCGCGTACCAAGCACGGCTCCGACAAGCTGGTGCGCTGGCTACTCAAGTCCGGTCTGAAGGCCGCCGCGATTCACGGCAACAAGAGCCAGAACGCCCGCACCCGTGCGCTGGACGATTTCAAGAACGGGCGAATCACGGTGCTGGTGGCCACCGACATTGCCGCGCGCGGTCTGGACATCGACCAGCTGCCGATGGTGATCAACCACGACCTGCCGATGGTCGCCGAGGACTATGTGCACCGCATCGGTCGGACCGGTCGCAATGGTTCCAGCGGTGAGGCGGTGAGTCTGGTCAGTCAGGAAGAGGTGGAGCAACTGCGCGCGATCCAGCGGCTGTTGCCCTCCGCGCTGCAGATCGAGACGCTCGCCGGTTTTGAGCCGAGCAGCCCGATTGATCTGAACGCCCGGGTCAAGCGCTCGCCTCAGCGGCCGGGACCGTCGGCCAATCGGGGCCGCCGCGCGCCTGCGCAGCCGATGTCGCCAGCCAAGCGTGCACTGAAGGCCAAGCACTTCAAGCCGCGCCAGGCCAAGCGCCCGGGTGGCGAATCGGCTTCCGGATCGACTGCACGCTAACTCGTCGAGGGGCCGCGACATGCGGCTCCTCGGCCAGCCGCTTTCAGATCGCCAACGGGGGACCCGTTGGCGACACTTCGCGCGTCAGTGACGCTCGAAATCGCGCAGAAACCGCAGCTGTGCTTCCGATTGCACCAAGTAGCGTTCGATCACCCTGATTTGTTCCAGCGCCTGCAGTGTGCACAGCCACTCCGGCCCGGGACACGGCATCGCCGTCCATTGATCGCGATCGTGCAGGCGCCCAGACCAGCGCCATCCGTGAACGCCGTAGGCCTGAAACTTCCCGTGTTGCTCGGTCAGCGTCCGCGAACGTGAACAGCCGCCGCCGCCCAGCGACCATTGATCAGTTTCCGATCCAGCGCAGCTGGTACAAATCCAGTCGACGATTATCGAGATTGCGCACGGTCCCGCTCTGGCGGGACTCACGCAGGGCCGAAAGACTCAAGTCCGCGATCGCCACGCTTTCCACATTGGGCGTGGTGTCAGCGGCCACCCCGTCCCGCGCGAAGGCGAAATCACAGGGCGTCAGAATGCAGCTTTGCGCATATTGGATGTCCATGTTGTGCACATTGGGCAGGTTGCCGGTGCTGCCAGCCATCACCACGTAGCACTGATTTTCGATCGCCCGCGCCTGACAGCTGTGGCGCACCCGCATGTAGCCCTGCCGCTCGTCGGTGCAGAAGGGCACAAACAGCATCAGCGCACCCTGATCGATCAGGTAGCGCGACAGCTCCGGAAACTCGCTGTCGTAGCAGATCATCACCCCGATCGCGCCGCAGTCGGTGTGTATGACGCTGGCCGAGTCGCCACCCTCCACCTTCCACCAGTCCGCTTCCGAGGGGGTCGGATGAATCTTCGCGCGGCGGTGGATCGACCCGTCGCGCAAATAGACGAAGGCTTCATTGAGCACGCGTCCGTCGCTCTGCCGCACCGGATAGGTGCCGCCGATGATGTTGACGTTGTAGCGCATGGCCAGACCACTGAACAGCTGGTCCAGCTGAGGTAGATATCCGGTGAGCGCGTCGACCGCATCCGAGGCGCTGAGCTTGCTGTCGTGCATGGATAGCAGCTGCAGCTGCATCAGCTCGGGGAAACAGACAAAGTCGGCGCGATAGCTGCCCACCGTGTCGACAAAGTAGCTGATGTTCTCGGCAAACTCGTCAAAGGAGCGCACCCGGCGCTGCTGAAACTGCACCGCCACCACCCGGACCCGGTCGGTGGTGCGCTCACCGGGCAGATGCTCGGCAACGCTGGCCACGTAGCGCGGATTGCGCCAGCGCATATGCGCGGCAAAACCCATCGACTCCTTGTCGTCCGGCAGATAGGCGGGCAGCAGTCCAAGCACCTCGAAGCCATTGCGCATCTGGAAGCTGACCACCGGATCGCGCACCTGTCCGCGCGCGATTGCATCCAGGTAATCGGCCGGGCCGTCGAACTTTGCCACCCGGCGCAGCATCGAGGGAATTCGTCCGCCGAAGATGATCCCGCGCAGATTGGCGCTTTCGACCAGCCGACGACGGGCCTGATAGAGCCGCGCGCCAATCCGCAGGCGGCGAACCTCGGGGTCCACGCAGACCTCCATGCCGTACAGATACTCTCCTTCGGGGTCATGCCGCGAGCCATATCCGCTGCCGGTGATGTCGTGCCAGGTGTGGGCGCGCTCGGCCAGCTCGGCGGAGATCCGGAAGGAGGCGGAGTAGCCCACTACCTTGCCGTTGTACTCGACCACGAACTGCCCTTGCGGAAAGCGCGAGATCACCCCGGTCAACTGGCCGCGCCCATAGGGCAGCATCCCCGGATAGGCCTTGCGCACCACTGCGATGATTGCGCTGATGTCTTCGAGCTGAGCCTGGCGGACGTGCAGGCGGGCAGCGGGGGGCGACTGGGCGTCGGTGGATCTTTGGGTGTTATTCATGGCCGCTAAGTTAGCAGCTTCGAAGTCGGCATTGCGTGCGCGGAACGATGCGCTCAGTTGTTGAGGGCGCGCCTTGCCAGCCGACCGATTTCATCCCCGATCTGCTCCGCGAGGCGAACCTCGGGCGCGGGAATCACGCCCGGATTGCTGTATTGGTAGGCACGGTATTGATCGCCGCGGCGGACCTCCACCACCATGGACCAACCATCAAGCATGTCGAGCGTTGGCTCGGGCAGCTCCGACTCATCGGGCAGATCTAGCACACCCAGTTCAAGGAGTCGCTGATAAGTCGCCAGCCATCGGGGACGGCCATTGATGCGAGCTTCGCAGACCACCTTTTGCGCGCCGACCAGCTGCTCCCCACACGAGCCCATCTGCCATCGTTGAAACGCTGCCTCCCGCTGGTCAGAGTCAAATCTCAGGTCGGTGCTATGGTAAAGATAGATGTCTCCACTCACGGTTCCGGTTGGGGTCACCCGGATTCGGACCATGCGCTGGGGCACGACCACCCCGAATCCCGTCCAGAAGCGGAGCTCCTGCTCCCCTTCGCGCAGCGGCGTGTCGCGCAGCAATCCGATTTTCGCCGTGACCGCAACGTCATCGACATACGACAGCAGCGACGGCAGCGGCACCTCGCCTGCGCTGACCGGTGCGCCCAGCGACAGCACCAGGACCAACAGGCTGTTCCGGAATCCGAACCGCATCATCTCTACCTCCCGTGGCAACTGCACCCAATGGCTAACGCCAGCCAAACGCCATCCCGGCCAGCCCATACGCAAGCGTATCGTTGTATCTTTACCGGTTCCAACCCGAACCGCGAGCATGCTCATGCGCTTTACCGGCACCGATCGCTACGTCGCCGATTCCGACCTGATGCTGGCGGTCAATGCCGCAATCACCCTGCAGCGTCCGCTGCTGGTCAAGGGCGAGCCAGGCACCGGGAAGACCCAGCTGGCGATGGAAGTGGCCAGCGCGCTGGGCGCGCCGATGGTGGAGTGGCACATCAAGAGCACCACCAAGGCGCAGCAGGGTCTGTACGAATACGATGCAGTGGCGCGCCTGCGGGATGCACAGCTGGGCGATCCTGGCGCGGCCGACATCGCCCGCTATATCCGTCCTGGCAAGCTGTGGGAGGCCTTTACCTGCGCTGATCGTGCGGTGCTGCTGATTGATGAGGTGGACAAGGCCGACATCGAATTCCCCAACGATCTGCTGCGCGAGCTGGACCGGATGGACTTCCACGTCTACGAGACCGGACAGACCATCACCGCCAACCACCGGCCGATCGTGATCATTACCTCCAACAACGAAAAGGAGCTGCCAGACGCCTTCCTCCGTCGCTGCTTCTTCCACTACATCCGCTTCCCCGACGAGACCACCCTGAAAGCCATCGTCGAGGTGCATTACCCCAATTTGAAAAAAGACCTGCTCAGCGAGGCACTCACCAGCTTTTTCCAGCTGCGCGAGGTCCCTGGCCTGAAGAAGCGCCCGAGCACCTCCGAGCTGCTCGACTGGCTCAAGCTGCTGCTGGCCGAAGACGTCCCCGCCGAAGTGCTGCGCGAAAAAAACCAGCGCAAACTGATCCCGCCGCTGTACGGCGCCCTGCTGAAGAATGAGCAGGACGTGCAGCTGTTCGAGAAGCTGGCTTTTCTGTCGCGGCGCGGAGCGTAGCCGTGGCAGGGCGAGGGCAAAGGGCTCAGGGCCCAGGGCCCAGAACCGCTTCACCGCACCACGCCTGGGCACTGGGCCCTGCACCCTGGGTCCTCTAGAGAGATGTTGCCCCGCCTGCTCCTGCACCTGCGCGCCCACGGTCTGCCGATCGGCGTCGGTGAATATTTGACTCTGCTGGGTGCGCTCAAGGAGGGTCTGGCCGAGGCCGACGTGGAGCGCTTTCATACTCTGGCGCGAACCTGCCTGGTCAAGGACGAGACCCATTACGACCGCTTCGACCAGGCCTTCAAACACTGGCTGGACGGGGTCTCTGCCGCCGGGGCGGACTTGCTCGCCGGACTCAACCGCGAATGGCTGCAAAACGGGTTGCAGCGCGAGTTCAGCGAAGAGGAAATGGCCCAGATCGAGGCCATGGGCGGGCTGGAAGAGCTAATGGAAACCCTGAGGCAGCGCCTCGCCGAGCAGACCGAACGCCACGACGGCGGCAACCGTTGGATCGGCACCGGCGGCACCTCGCCATTTGGTCACGGCGGCTACAACCCGATGGGCGTGCGCATCGGCGGCGCCGGCGGCAAGGGCCGCGCGACCAAGGTCTGGGAACGCCGCGAAT
>JAGRJL010000010.1 GCA_020442775.1 Lysobacterales bacterium
CGGCGAAGGTCCGCCCCTGCTCGCCCTCCACGGCTGGCTGGACAATGCCGGCAGCTTTTCCCGACTGGTGCCGCTGTTGCCCCATCGGCACTGGCGGATGGTCGATCTGCCAGGCCACGGACTGAGCTTTCATCGACCGCGCGGTGCCTACTATCACTTCATCGACAACGTCTCCGACCTGCTCGCGCTGGTCGATCACTGGGGCTGGGAGCAGTTTGACCTGGTCGGCCATTCCATGGGTGGCGGGATTGCCACCTTGCTGGCGGCGGCCGCCCCGGAGCGGATTCGCAGCCTGACCCTGATCGAGGCCATTGGCCCGCTGGCGCGTGCGCGGGACGAAGAGGTGGTCGAGGATATCCGCAAGGGCATGCGCGACCGCGCGCGGGCCACCGAAAAGCAGACCCGGGTGCATGCCAGCCGCGACAGCATGCATCAGGCCCGCGCCAGCGCGATGGGCGGTCTGTCGGCTCAGGCGACCGAGGATTTGCTGCTGCGTGGACTGAAAGAAGTAGATGGCGGCTACACCTGGAGCAGCGACCCGCGACTGACCCTGCACACGCCGCTACGCGCCTGCGAAAGCCAGATTCTGGCGCTGCTGCGCTCGATCGCCTGCCCCAAGCTGCTGCTGCTTGCCGATCCGAGCACCAGCTATCTCGATGGTCCAGCGGCAGAGGCGCGAATCCAGGCCCTGCAGCCCATCGAAGTCGTCCGGCTGGTGGGCACCCATCACCTGCATCTGGAGGACGCAATTGCGCTGGCGCCCGCGATCGCCCGATTGTTGGCTACCGAACCAGCCGCATGAGTCGGGTACTGGTTACCGGCGGCGGCGGTTTCGTCGGTCAGGCGCTGTGCAAGGCCTTGCGCGAGGCAGGGCATCAGGTGCGCGCACTGCAGCGATCCGCGGTTCCGGCGCTACAGCAACTGGGGGTTGAGACGGTTGCTGCCGACATCAGCGACACCGATCGGGTGGTTGCGGCCTGCCAGGACGTCGACAGCGTCTTCCATGTGGCGGCCAAGGCCGGCGCCTGGGGTCCATACGAGGACTACCACCGGGCCAATGTGCTGGGTACCGAGAACGTGCTCACCGGCTGTCGTCAGGCTGGCGTCCGATTCCTGGTCTACACCTCCACGCCCAGCGTGGTGCATGCCGGCGGCGATCTGGCCGGGGTGAACGAGAGCGCGCCCTACGCCGAGCACTTTCAGGCGCCCTATCCACAAACCAAGGCGATCGCCGAGCAGGCGGTGCTGGCAGCCGGTGGCAACCTGCGCCGGGTCGCGCTGCGGCCACACCTGGTCTGGGGCCCGGGCGACAACCATTTGCTCCCGCGCGTTGTCGAGCGCGCGCGACAAGGGAAGCTGGCCTTCATCGGCGCCGCGGACAAGCTGATCGACGTGACCTATGTCGACAATGCGGTGGATGCGCATCTGCAAGCGTGGCTGGAGTTGCAGGGCGAGGGGCGCTGCGATGGTCGCGCCTACTTCATCTCCGACGGTCAGCCGATCGCGATAAAGACGATGATCAATCGAATGTTGCAGGCGGCCGGGCTGGATCCAGTCAACCGCCATGTGCCGCTGCCGCTGGCGCGAATGCTCGCGCCGCTTGTGGAGACGGCCTGGCGCACCTTGCGTTTGCGCGGCGAACCAATGCTCACCCGATTCGTGGTCGACCAGTTCGCGACCGCGCACTGGTATGACATCGGCGCCGCTCATCGGGACTTCGGCTACGCGCCGAAAGTGGATCTGGAGCAGGGCATGCGGCGGCTGCAGGATTCGCTCGCAGCCGCCGCACCGACTAGCTGATATTCAGACTGCCGCCAAACAGGCCGATCACGCCGACCAGAATCAGGTAGACCGCGACAATCGTATTCAGCAGCTTCGGCCGCACCAGAATCAGAATGCCGGCAATCAGCGCGATCAGCGGCGCCAGGCTCAGATGAATGCTCATGATGACTCCTCCCGTTAGTTCCCCGTATCCAAAGGTTCAAAGGCTGCACGCGGCGCGCAGCGTATCGTGAATGGGCCGCTGCGGTGCGCCACCGAGGCGGCGGAGGCCCGTTGGCTCACGCCTTGCGACGGCCGGCCAGCAACACCACACCCACCAGTACCGCACCACCACCCAGCCAAACTGGCACGTTGACCGTCTTGTTTTCCTTCACCGAAAACTCGATCGGCCCCAGGTTGGCCTCATGGGTTTCCTGGGTGTAGGTAAATCCACCGTAGGCCAGCCCCAGCGTACCGGCGATGATCAGGATGATGGCACTCAGCTTGGTTGCGCTCATGTCGCTCTCCTTTCGCTCGCCAGCGGCCTGCTGGCGCTTCGTAGCGATGATCAGCAAGCGGCGTGCCAGCACTCGAATGACCAACAATTTGTATTTAATTCATATAGCTATAGAAATTCTGCCGCGAAGTTCGGTGCAACCGGAAGCGAGAGATCGGGCAAACTGCATGAGCGCAAAGCCCGCTTCATGCAGCACCGCTTCTGCGCCACAAGGCGCTCAACCCTGTCGACATGCCACGTTTGAGTGGCGTCGCCTCGCGGTCACCCTGTCGCCCAAAGCAGGCTAGAATCAGCGCCCCAAGCAGGACCCTTGACCCATGGCCGACGCCCTTACCCCCAGCCCGCTGCCCTTGCGTGCGCTGCAGCGCGCGCTGAACAAGGCCATCGAGCTGGATCCGGCGACCGCCAATCGGCTGACTGCGCTGAATGGGCGACGGGTAAATCTGACCTTGAACCCGCCGGGCTGGCGGTTGGGCGTTGTTGTCGAAGGCAATCGGGTTTCGCTCAGTCTGCCCGATGACGGCGATGCGGCCGATCTGGCCGTCCAGTTGCCCCCGGCAGCGATCTTCGCCCAACTGGCGCGCGCCGCTTCCGGCCAGCCGACCGCGGCCAAAGGGGTGCAGGTGGCCGGTGATGCAGAGTTGGCCAGCACGCTGTTTGAGCTGGCACGCCATTACGAGCCCGATGGATCCGAGCTGTTCACCCCGCTGTTGGGAGACGTGGCGGGCTACCAGCTGGCTCAGGGGCTGCGCGGCGCCGTGCGTTTTGCCAGACGCAGCTTTGCCCATATCGCCCGCAATACCAGCGAGTTTCTGCGCGAGGAGAGCCGCGATCTGATTGCACCGGCGGAAATGGAGCAATGGATCGCGGAGATCGACGATTTGCGCGATGACGTCGAACGTGTGGAAGCGCGGATCGCACGGCTGCGCCAGCGCTCATGATGAAGAGTCTGCGCTCGGCGCTGCGCCTGGTCGGCATCGTCCGGGTCCTGGTGCGCTATCGGCTGGATGATCTGCTGCCGCCGGGATGGCCACTGCTGGGCGTGCTGCGAGTGGTGGTACGGCGCAAGGCGGAGGTGTCGGCGCTGCCGCGCGGCGGTCGCCTGCGCCAGGCGCTGGAGGAACTGGGTCCGTTGTTCGTCAAGTTCGGGCAGATCCTGTCCACCCGCCGCGATCTGCTTCCGGCCGACATCGCCGACGATCTTGCCCTGCTGCAGGACCGGGTAGCGCCCTTTCCCGGCGCACAGGCCAAGGAGCGTATCGAAACCGCGCTGGGCAAGCCGGTAGAAGAGCTCTACGCCAAGTTTGATCTGACCCCGCTGGCCTCGGCGTCGATCTCTCAGGTGCATCCGGCACAGCTGCGCGATGGGCGCGAGGTGGTGGTCAAGGTGCTGCGACCGGGTATCCGTCAGCGGGTCAACGAGGACCTGACCCTGCTGCGCAGCTTTGCCCAGGCCGCTGAGCGCTTCATGCCCGATCGCGATCGGCTGCGGCCCTCGGCGATCATTGCCGAGATCGAGCGCACCCTCACCGATGAGCTCGATCTGATGCGCGAGGGGGCCAACGGCAGCCTGCTGCGGCGCAACTTCATCGAGTCCAACGAACTCTATGTGCCGGAAATGTTCTGGCCGCTCAGCGCCGACTCGGTGCTGACCATGGAGCGGGTCTACGGTATTCCGCTGGGCAATGTGGAGGCGCTAAAGGCCGCCGGGATCGACTTCGAGGTGCTCGCCCGGCGCGCGGTGGAACTTTTCTATCTGCAGGTCTTCCGCGACAACTACTTCCACGCCGACCTGCACCCGGGGAACATCCTGATCGATCCGGAGAACCCGGCCAATCCGCGCTTCATTGCCCTGGACTTCGGGATCATGGGAGCGCTGCCGGCAGCTGATCAGCGCTATCTGGCAGAAAACTTCCGCGCGCTGTTCAAGCAGGACTACAGGCGCATCGCCGAACTCCATATCGAGGCCGGCTGGATTCCCTCCAGCGTGCGCAGCGACGAGTTGGAAGGGGCGGTGCGGGCGGTCTGCGAGCCCTACTTCACCCGCCCCCTGAGTGAAATCAGCCTGGGCGAAGTCCTGATGAAGCTGTTCCAGGTTGCTCATCGCTATGAGCTGATCGTGCAGCCGCAGCTGATTCTGCTGCAGAAAACCCTGCTCAATGTGGAAGGTCTGGCCCGCACGCTGTGGCCCAAGCTGGATCTGTGGGCGGTGGCCAAGCCGGTGCTGGAAGAGGTGATGTCTAGGCGCTACGGCTGGGAAGCGGTCAATCGCGAGGTGCGCACCCGGCTGCCCGGCTGGGTAGTGCAGGCGCCGGAAATCCCGCGGCTGCTTTACGAATACCTGCGCCAGTCCGCCGAAGGCCAGCAGCGGGTGCATATGGAATCGAAAAGCATCGAGCATCTGGTCCACGCGACCCGCGCCGGTCAGGATCGGATCACCCTGGCGGTGCTGGCGGCGGGCGTGCTGCTGTCGGGCGCGCTGCTCTACACCCTGGACGAGCAGGCGCCGGTCCTGCTGGGAGTTCCGCTGGCGCCGGCTTTCGCTGCGGTCGGCATCGTGC
>JAGRJL010000157.1 GCA_020442775.1 Lysobacterales bacterium
TCACTCCAGCGCCTGGGCCAGCGCAACCATCTGCAGAAACTCCCCGCGGATGCCGAAGGGATCGCTGCCGCGCGCCGCGCCGGCGGTTTCCAGGACCTGCGCGTAACCGAACTCACCGACTATCTGCCCGCCGCGCAGGCGATCGCCGAAAGCGGCCACCGCGGCGGCGAAGCGCAGCGATTCGGAGCCGGCCCTCGCACCGTCGGTCGCGATGACCGGCTGGCTGATCAGCTGACTGGTGGCTTCGCCGGGGCGCTTGTAGCGCAGCTTGACGAAGGCGAGCTCGGCATCGAGTCCTTCCACTGCGGAAGTCTGGGCGGCTGGCGCCTGATAGCGCAGCGGATCCACCTGGGTGCCAGCGCCGCCAACCAGCGCGATCTCATACAGCGCGGTCACGTTCTGCCCGGCACCGATCTCTCCGGCATCCACCCGGTCGTTGTTGAAGTCCTCGGCGCGCAGCAGCCGGTTCTGGTAGCCGATCAGCCGGTATTCGGCGACCCGGGCGGGATTGAACTCGACCTGGATCTTGACGTCGCTGGCGATGGTCAGCATGGAAGTCGACAGGGCATCGACCAGGGCCTTGCGCGCCTCGCTCAGGGTATCGATGTAGGCATAGTGGCCGTTGCCGACATCGGCCAGGTGTTCGGCAATCGCGTCGTTGTAGTTGCCGGTGCCGAAGCCCAGGGTGATCAGACCTACGCCGCTATTGCGTCTGCTGGCCACCAGTCCCTCGAGCGCGTCGCGCGAGACGGTGCCGACGTTAAAATCGCCGTCGGTGGCCAAAATCACCCAGTTGGCGCCGCTTTCGATCTTCGCTTCCGCCGCCAGCGTATAGGCCAGCTCGATTCCCGCGCCGCCATTGGTGGAGCCGCCAGCCTCCAGCCTATCCAGCGCGCTGAGGATGGTCTGCCGGCGGTCGCCCGGGGTGGGCGGCAGCACCTGTCCCGCCGAGCCGGCATAGGCGACGATGGAGACCCGGTCGCGAGCGCTGAGCTGCTTGACCAGCAGGCGCAGCGACTGCTTGAGCAACGGCAGCTTGTTCTGATCCTGCATCGAGCCGGAAGTGTCGATCAGAAACACCAGATTGGCCGCCGGCACCTGCGCCGCCGGCACCCGGTAGCCCTGGATGCCGATGCGCAGCAGCTGGCGCTGCCGGTTCCACGGCGCTGCCGCGACCTCGGTATGGACCGCGAAGGGCTGGTCGGCGGACGGCGGCGCGGCGTAGTCATAGTCGAAATAGTTGATCAGCTCTTCGATCCGCACCGCATCACTTGGTGGCCGGGCGCCCTGGTTGAGGATTCGCCGGACGTTGCTGTAGCTGCCGCTGTCGACGTCGATGGAAAAGGTGGAAACCGGTTCTGCGCTGACCAGCTTCAGCGGGTTCTCGATGATCGGCGCGTAAGTTTCGGCGGCGATTTCCTGGTCGGCGCGAGTATCGATCCACATCTGCGCCGGAGGCGGGGCCGCGGGAGGCGGTGGTGGTGGCGACGGACTCATCATGACCATCTCCTTGGTCGCGCATCCGCCCAGCCCCAGGATGATCACGCCGCACAGTCCTGCTGCAATCCATCCTCTGCTCATCTCTTGCTCCCCTGGCCCGCCGGATCGGCGCGGACCGGAGCATCTGAAAGGCAAACTGCACGGTTCCCAAACGGGGCGATCGGGATCCCGGGCGGTGGCTGCGGGAACGGTCCCCAGTGCTCCCAGACCGGGGATCCCGAGCGGCATGCGGGCCCGCTGGATGAACGCTCGCTGGCTATCGGCGTGGCGGTTTGCCGCAAGTTCAGACGCCATCTGCGATCTATCGCGGTTCACCGGCAACTTCGCCGGTCACGATGCCCCTGGCGGGTACGCCTATCGCGCGGTTGCCGCGGCCCCGGTTTCCCAAATCACGGTCCAGGGCATGAGCGGCATCGCGTAGATATCCAGCCAGCGGTCCTCGACTTCCAGAACGTAGCGCTGCCCGGGCTCGGCGCCGAGGATGTCGATGTAGAAGCCGTCGAAGTCGCGTACGGCGGGCGTTGATCGGTCCAAAACGAGGGGCCGTGACCGGCCGTGATTGGCGCTACGCGCGGCGTGGACCTGGTCGCCATCCAGATGCAGCGGGCGCGGCAACGCTGCCGCTATAGCGGAGAGTGCCTGACTCGACGGATAGGTGTCGAAGTAAAGCCGTAGCGTTGTGGTGATGCGACAGGTGGCGAGGTTGCCGGGACGCGCCATGTCGTAGCCCCCCAGGGATTCCTCGAATTCTCCAGGACGAAAGCGGTCGCTGGCGCAGCCGGCTCGGAGTTTGGAGTAGTTGGGGAGGTCCCATACCAGCAGCCGACCCCAGAGATCCGGACGATCGTTCAGGAAACTGCCAATCAGTGCTTCACCCTCGTCGCTCAGACGCAGGACGGCCTTGTCTCCGGCCTTCAGCCACGCCGGTAGCGCGATCCGCCAATAATCGCCTGCGGTGCATTCATTGGCGTCTTTCGGGCCTGGCACTTGCGTGGGCACCAGGGGGACGATCCGCTCCCCAACCGTCAGCCTCAGCGCTTCCTGGATGGTGTGCTTCGATAGCGGACGGGATGAGCGAAGCTGAATCTGCGGGAAGGGGCTCTGGTCGATGCTGATGAGGTCGATATCGATGCCCTCAGCAGACCAGGACTTGCGGGTCGGGTCATCGAGGCGCCGTTCTTCCACGCAGTCCGGTTCAGTTTCAGCCCAGGTATTTGCCGACAGCAGCAACAGGGTCCACGCGCCAACGCGAACAGCTAGCGCAACTCGATTCCTGCTCAACATGACCGCCCCTGCTCTCGAGCCCGACCGTTCTGGTTGGCCGCTCCGATGCAGCATGATTCATCGGTAGATCACAGACAACTTCCGCTGAGCGCAGGCAATCGGCTCTGGCGAGATCGCGAACCCGCTGTCGCGACTAAGGCCCCTGCGAAAGCCGCGCGCCGGCGCTGGCGCAGCCGCCAATCAGCTCCCACTGGGCGCGGGCGGCGCGCGCCCGTTCGCTGGTGATCGGGTCCTGTTCGATCACCGCCCACTGCTGCTCCAGCGCGCACAGCACCCGCTGGGCGGCGGTGGTGCGACGGGCGATGGCGACCGCAGCGGTGACTCTGGCCAGGGCCAGCTCGCCCTGGTAGGGGTCGAAACGCTGGGCCAGCGCGAAGCGCCGTTCGGCTTCGGCCAGCGTGCGCAAGGCGCTGACCGGCTTGGGCTCTTCCAGGCCATCGACATAGGCCTGCTGACCGAGTTCGAAGTTGCGCACGATCGCCGCCGGGGGCGTTCGCTGTGCACTCATCAGCAGAGCCGGCGCCAGCAGCGCCAGGGCGAAGGCGGTGCGGACGTAGCTGCCATCGCTGATGCTGCCGCCGCCCGGCCGCGGTGAGGCCAACAGCGCCAGCCACAACACCGCCAGGGTCTTGTCGGCGGTGAGGCCGAAACCCACCTGCATCGCCACCAGCCAGCCGGCCAGGGCGACGAAAGGCAGACGCGCGGCGAGATCCTCGCTGGCGTCGAGATCACGCCAGCGCAGACCCAGCCAGACCAGCACGGCGATCCCCGCCAGCACCCCAAGCAGGCCCCGCGACAGGTACAGATCGACCAGCTGCTGATGCGCGCGATCCGGTCGAGCCTGCTGCGCCGGGCCTTCCGGCAAACGGCTGGCAAGCACCGGATCCAGTGAATCGGGACCATAGCCGATCAGCCAGCGCCAGCGACTGAGGCTGTCGGGGTTGCCGTGCGCATCCACCAGCGCTGGCGGATCGCTGATCACCGACCAGCCTGCGCGCAGCAGGTCGCTGCGTACCGCGGTGGAATCGGGGCGCCAGGACAGGGTCAACAAAACCAGCCCGACGGCGGCGACCGGCGCGCCTATCAGCACCCAACGCAGCGCCGGCCCGCGGGCAAAGAGCAGGGCCAGGGCCACTGCCAGCGCCGGATAGACCGCCCGACTGCCGCTGGCCAACAGGCACAGTGAAGCCGCAACCAGCGCCGCGCTGCCGAGCCATCGATCCGCAGATTGTTCCGAACCGAGCAGCGCCAGCGCTGCCGGCCAGGCCAGCAGCCACCAGGCCGCTGCCTGGGTCGGGTTGCCAAAACTGGCTGAGGCGCGCGAGGCCTCGGCCAACGGCAGCCACCACTGCAATCCGCCAAGCAGCTGCCAGGTCGAGAGTGCCGCGCTGATCAGCAGCATGGCGCTGACCCCTCGATACCAGCGCCGACGAACTGCCCAATCGCTCAGCAACGGGGCAGCATTGAGCAGCAGCAACAGCAGCGCCAGATCGACGATCAGCCCTTGCTGCCGCTCGGGTCCGCCCCACAACGCCAGATCGGGGGCCAGTCCGGTGCCCAGTGCGGCCAGCACCGCGGGAACCAGCGCCGCGCAGCCGATCACGCTGACCACGCCGCTGACCGCGGGCCGCTCGTGGCTGCGCCAGGCGCTGAGCGCCACCGCCAGCAGCAGCAGGATCAGCTTGAGGGTCTCGAAGCTGGGCCCGGGTACGGCAGCGGCCGCCAGCGCGGTCCCCAGGGTTGCCAGGTGGAGACCGATCTCGGCGGGGGCCAGTCGTTGGAAATCCATGGATGGCAGCGGCTGCACGCGGGTTGCGCAGAGTAGCCGGACTGATAGCGATGCGGTAGCCCGAGCGCCCCATCGATCGCGCACCAACATGGTGCATATAGGCCATTGCTGCACCGCAGCAGTGCACCGCAACGGGGAAAGCTCAGCTGAACCCCAGCAAAACAGGGC
>JAGRJL010000158.1 GCA_020442775.1 Lysobacterales bacterium
GGCTCTTGCCGCAGAAGGAGCAGTACAGGACCTTTGCAGGATCGTTGCCGCGCCCGTTTCTTTCGTCACTCATGGGTGTTGGACCTCGCTACGCCGACCACCCTACGCGGGGCACAGTCGGGTCGAGAATAGCACAGTAAATCCGGCTTGCCGGCCACTGAATGGATCAACCTGAAGCGGCGCCCGCGGGTCTTCGATGATGGCATCGACAGCGGACTCAAGCCGTGATCGGTTAGGCGGCTTTGCAGCAGCTTCAGGTCGATTTGACCGATGCCTCGGCACGCCGATCAATGACCTTGTCGATCAAGCCATAGGCGGCTGCGTCAGCGGCACCCATGAAGTTGTCGCGGTCGGTGTCCTGCGCAATCCGCTCCAGCGACTGACCGGTGTGGTCGGCGAGAATGTTGTTGAGCACCTCGCGCATCTTCAAGATCTCGCGCGCGTGGATATCGATGTCCGAAGCCTGGCCGGAGAATCCGCCCAGCGGCTGATGGATCATCATGCGCGAGTTGGGCAGGCTGTAACGCTTGCCGTGGGTGCCCGCCGCGAGCAGCAGCGCACCCATGCTGCAGGCCTGACCGATGCACATGGTGCTGACGTCAGGCTTCATGAACTGCATGGTGTCGTAGATCGCCATCCCCGCGGTCACCGAACCGCCGGGGCTGTTGATGTACAGGTTGATGTCCTTGTCGGGATTCTCCGACTCCAGGAACAACAGCTGCGCGACCACCACATTGGCCATGTAGTCGTCGATCGGGCCGACCACGAAGATCACTCGCTCCTTGAGCAGGCGCGAGTAGATGTCGTAAGCCCGCTCGCCGCGAGCGCTCTGCTCAACGACGATGGGAACCATGTTCAGGTTCTTGATTTCGCTCATGCGGCGGCGCCGGCGTTGGGTGCGACCACTTCCTGGAAACCGCGCTGGACGTCGCTGACCTTGGCCTGGCTGGCGATCCATTCGGCGACCTGCTCCTCCATCACCCGGCTCTGCACCGCGCGCATCAGCTCCGCTGACTGTCGGTAGGCGGAAATGACTTCAGCGGGATCTTCATAAGTGGAGGCAATCTGCGCCAATGCCGCTTCCACCCGACCCCGATCCAGCACCAGCGACTGGCGCGAAGCGATCTCGCTCAGCAGCAGTCCGGCGCGGACCCGGCGTTTGGCCGTATCCATGAAATTCTCCACCGGCTTGGGTTCCGGGGTTCCCTGCCCACGCGCCTGCTGCATGGCCTGGCGATGATTGGCGGACTGCAGCGACTTGGCCTCCTGCTCGACCATCGAGCCGGGGACTTCCACGTCGGCATGGCGATCGAGCAGCAGATCGATCACCTTGGCTCGCAACCGGGCCGACAGCGCCTGCGCCAGCTCGCGATCGAGGTTGCTGCGGATTTCGCTGCGGAAGGTCGCCAGCTCACCGTCACTGATGCCAAAGCTGCGAATGAAGTCGGCGTCCACCTCCGGCAGTTCCGCTTCGCTGACCTTGATCACCTTGGCGTGCACGGTGGCGGCCTTGCCGGCAAGCCGGGAGTCGCGATAACCCGCGGGGAAGTTGACCTCGACGGTCAGTTCTTCGCCGGGCGACTTCTCGTACAGCGCCGCTTCCAGCTCGTTGAAGATGGCGCCCTGGCCCAGAATGGTCGCTCCGCGCTCAACGCCTTCCAGCGGATCACGGAAATCCTCGGCCTGAACGTGGTACTCAAAGGCCACCATGTCGGTGTCGGCCGCGGCGCGCTCTACCGCATTGAACTGCACCCGCTGACGGCGGAGATTGTCGATCATGCGATCGATGTCTTCTTCGGTGACTTCGGCCACTTCGCGTTCGAAGCTGAGATCGCTGACGTCGATCTCGCCGAAGTCAGGGAGGACATCGAAAGTCGCGGTGTAGGCAAACTGCTCGGCACTGCCCTCGGTCGCCACCGACGGCGGAGTGGCCGGCTTGAGGCCTTCCTGATCCAGCGCGCGATTGAGGGTTTCGCGAATCAACTCGCTGGAAGCTTCGTTGCGGATCTGCGCGCCGAAGCGCTGCTCGACCACCATTGGCGGCACCTTGCCGCGGCGGAAGCCCTTGATGTTGACCGATCGCGCGTACTCGCGCACCTGCTTCTCGATGCGCTCGTGGAGTTGACCCGCTGGAACTTCCACCCGCATGCGACGACCCAGGCCGCCAGTATTCTCGACCACTACTTGCATGAAGCCTCCGAAACTTTGGCCGCCCAACCGCCTTTCGATGGGCGCCCGACTATTGGTGCGAAAGGGGAGACTCGAACTCCCACGGGTTGCCCCACTGGAACCTAAATCCAGCGCGTCTACC